>CAJAVP010000086.1 GCA_903945375.1 uncultured Methylococcaceae bacterium
CATCTTTTGGAATGATGACATTGATATTAGCGAATATGAGTTGTGGATTAACGGCAAGTAGGCGTGTAGTGCTTGATTTTTAACGCTGTTTTTAAGGAATAAATAGGTCGTCTTGATGAAACTTAAATTTAAACACCAAACGTATCAAACCCATGCCGTGCAAGCGGTGGTGGAGTGTTTTAAAGGCCAGCCGCCCAGTAGTGGTACGGTATACCGTGTTGATCCAGGTCGGGCTAACAAAAGCGGACAACTCAGCCTGTTAGAGGAGTCTGGCTTTAAGAATAGTGAGCTTGCCCTAACGGGTACGCAGTTACTGGAGGCTATTCAGCATAGCCAACACAGCCAAAACCTGCCGCTGTCTTCGACATTGGTTACAGATAAAAAAACCGGTTGTGCGGTTAATCTCGATATTGAAATGGAAACCGGCACGGGCAAGACCTATTGCTATATCAAGACCGTGTTTGAGCTGAACAAACGCTATGGCTGGAGCAAGTTTATTATTGTCGTGCCCAGTATTGCGATTCGTGAAGGGGTGCATAAGTCGTTACAGATTACGGCTGAACATTTTCTGGAAGATTATGGCAAAAAAGCCCGCTTTTTTATCTATAACTCTAAGCAGTTGCATAATCTGGAGAGTTTTTCTTCGGATGCCGGTATCAATGTCATGATTATCAATGTGCAGGCGTTTAATGCGACGGGCAAGGATAATCGCCGTATTTATGAAGAATTGGATGATTTCCAGTCGCGTAAACCCATTGAGGTGCTTGCCGCCAATCGTCCCATTTTGATTTTGGATGAGCCACAAAAAATGGAAGGGGCTAAGACCTTGGAATCGCTCAAGGGCTTTAAGCCGTTGATGATTTTGCGTTACTCTGCCACCCATAAAACCGAATACAACAAAATTCATCGTTTGGATGCACTCGATGCGTATAACCAGAAGCTGGTGAAGAAGATTTCTGTGCGTGGTATTGCCGTTAAAAATTTAGCCGGTACGAATGCCTATTTGTATTTGGGCGGTATTGGTATTTCGACCACCCGACCACCGGTGGTACAGGTGGAATTGGAAATTAAACAGAAGACCGGCATTAAGCGTGTGTTACGCAAGTTAAGCAAGGGCGATAATTTGTATGATTTGTCGGGTGGGCTGGATCAATACAAGAATGGTTTTGTGGTGGCGGATATTAACGCCACGACGCAGACATTGAGCTTTACCAATGGCGTGGAGCTGGTGGTGGGTGATGCCACGGGCGATGTCAATGAAACGGCATTGCGCCGGATTCAAATTCGTGAAGCCATTAAAGCCCATTTTGAAAAAGAGCAGGTGTTATTCCATCAGGGCATTAAGGTGCTGTCGTTGTTTTTTATTGATAGCGTTGCCAAATACCGTTGTTACGATGAAAACGGGGAATCGAGCGGCGAATATGCCCAGATGTTTGAGGAGGAATACAACACTCAGCTTAATGAAGTCCTGACGCTTGATGACAATCCGTACAATGCTTATCTGTGCGGTATTGAAACAGGCAAAACCCATCAAGGCTATTTCTCGATTGATAAAAAATCCAAACGCTTGATTGATCCGGTGACGGGCAAAAAATCCACCGAAACCGATGATGTGGCGGCGTATGATTTGATTTTGAAGGATAAGGAACGTTTGTTATCACTGAACGAGCCGGTGCGTTTTATCTTTTCTCATTCTGCACTGCGCGAAGGCTGGGATAATCCCAATGTCTTTGTTATTTGTACCTTAAAGCACAGCGACAATACTATTTCACGTCGTCAGGAAGTGGGGCGTGGGATGCGGCTATCGGTCAACCAACTGGGCGACCGTATGGATAATCCGGCGACTGTCCATGATGTCAATGTGCTGACGGTGGTGACCAGTGAAAGTTACACCGATTTTGTCGCGGCTTTGCAACGCGATATCAGCGAGTCCTTGTCAGCGCGTCCTCGTATTGCTGATGAGAAATACTTTACTGGCAAGATGTTAAAAACCCCGTCTGGGGATGTGGAAATAACACCGCCACTTGCCAAATTACTTTATAAGTATTTGCTGAAAAATGATTACACCGATGATACTGACAAAATCACTCAAACTTATCATGACGCTAAAAAAGCAGAGCAGCTTGCCGATTTGCCCACTGAGTTAGCGGTTCATGCCCCACAGGTGTTTGAATTGATTGATACGGTGTTCAGTGATGCCCAATTGCCACCGGTTGATAATGGTCGTAATCAAAAAACTAATCCCTTGAACACCAATTTTGATAAACAGGAATTTAAAGCACTTTGGCAGCGTATCAATCATAAAGCAGCGTATACCGTTAATTTTGCCAGCCCAGAACTAATCAATAAATGTGTGGCTAAATTGGATGAGAAACTGCGGGTTAGTCCTTTGCAGTACACCATTAAGCGGGGTGAACAAAAGGATGATGTAACTTATGAAGCCGTTAAACAAGGCGAATCGTTTAAGGTGATGGAAACAAGCACTGAATCCAATAAGCATTCCGTTCATTCTGTTGTTAGCTATGATCTTATTGGTAAATTGGCGGAGCAAACCCAACTGACCCGCCGAACGATTAGCCAAATTATGCAACGCATTAGGCAGACTACCTTTAGTCAATACCCAACCAATCCAGAAGCATTTATTGCCACTGCGACACAGCTGATTAACGAACAGAAAGCAACCGTTATTGTTGAACATTTGACGTATGACACCCATGCCGGGACGTATGACACAGACATTTTTACCCAAGCACAAACAACCCTCGAGTTCAGCACGGCAGGGGATAAGCTCAACCGGCATATTTACGATTATGTGGTGACGGATTCCAAGATAGAACGTAAGTTCGCCCAAGAACTCGATACCTGTAACGATGTCGTGGTGTATGCCAAATTACCCAAAGGTTTTTTTATTCCAACACCCGTAGGCAACTACAACCCTGACTGGGCTATTTCCTTCAAGGAAGGTACGGTAAAACATATCTATTTTATCGCTGAAACCAAAGGCTCTATGTCGTCAATGGAATTGAGAGAAATCGAGCAATGTAAAATAAAATGCGCGACTAAGTTCTTTGACAATCTGAATAAACTTAATGCCGATCAAGTTAAATACGCGACGGTGGATAGTTATGGGGCATTGATGGCTTTGGTGAAATAGTGGTGGAAGCGACATTGCCATCAGTCAGTAATATACGGGCTATCTGTTCATCTGACAGCAGCACGGAGCAATTCTTCCTGCTACTGAGTACGCCTACGCTAAGGCTGGAGAAAATAGAATCTCATGGCTGTGCAACACCGATAGGTTATTGGTATGACCAAGAAGATACCGAGTGGGTGATGCTGGTTACTGGCAGTGCAATATTGGCATTTGAATCGGGCAACTTACTGTCATTAAAGGCAGGCGATTATGTCACCCTACCACCACACTGTAAGCACCGTGTTGAGTGGTGTTCTGAAGAGGCTAGCTGGTTGGTGTTGCACTGTAATTGAACGATTAAATAGTTCGTTAAGACAAGGGTGGAATAATTTATGACGGTTGGAATTTACGAGCAGGCACTGTAGACGAAGAGTCGCTCCCAAATATCGACAGTAGGCATTGAGTTATCACCACACCTTGGCTATAAATTGCTCGTCGTTGCGTAATTCTAAATGATCGCCATTTTGACCAATAACATATAAGCCTTGACTCATGGTATACCGTGCCACATTTTCTGGAATCACCATGCCTGCAACAGCCCCTAAAATTTGCTTACTACTGTACGTGGGAATCAGACGTTTGATTTTTTCTAGGCGGTTAATATGGTCTTTAATATGCTCATTGCCCAAGTTGCTTTTGCATTCTATGGCAATGGCATATTGTTCGTTGACAACGAGTAAATCAATTTCTAAGCCTTCACCGTGGCGTTTAGCCACTACGTTTTGATGCACTTCATGCACCTCAATACCGCGCTCTTTAAACAAACGCACGGCGGACGGTCTCACGGCTTCTTCTACAAACTCGCCTAATCGGTTGCTTAAGCGACCAACGGATTCGCTGACGGCTTTGATTTCTCGTTGGGTTTCTTTAAACAAGAGCTTGATTTCTTGAAATTGTTGATCAGTATCCTGAAACTTACGGTCGGTGTCCTGAAATTTGCGGTCAGTGTCCTGAAACATACGCTTGGTTTCCATAAACTGACGATCGGTTTCTTCAAAACGTCGAGCGACTTCTCTAAATAATGCCCAAACTTCGTCACGCGTAACAGTTGTCATGATGTTATCTCCAAAAGTCTACTGAAAGTCTTCATTATAAAGCAGATACAAAGGCTAACTATTAGAAAAATAAGCAAGTAACACAAAACGTCCGTCATATTCACTAATCAAGCCTTTCAAAATTATGCTCGAATAAATGCTTTATTAAGACTAAGATTACCGGCGTTTTTAGGTCGTTTTCTTTTGGCTTCTTAATATAGGGTGGTCTTATGCAACACATGGAAATTCAAACAGTTACTATCGATGGTAATCAAGCCGCAGCTACCATTGCCCATAAACTCAACGAAGTCATTGCCATTTATCCCATAACGCCTGCGTCACCAATGGGGGAATGGTCGGATGAATGGTCAGCCAAAGGTCAACTTAACTTGTGGGGTACTGTGCCGCAGGTGATTGAAATGCAAAGTGAAGCAGGCGCGGCAGGCGCGATACACGGGGCTTTGCAAGCCGGCTCTTTAGCCACCACCTTTACCGCCTCGCAGGGTTTGTTATTGATGCTGCCCAATATGTACAAAATTGCGGGTGAATTAACACCGACGGTATTCCACATTGCCGCTCGCTCACTCGCTTGTCAGGGCTTATCTATTTTTGGCGATCACAGTGATGTCATGGCGGCACGTATGACCGGCTTTGGTTTACTATGCTCCAACTCACCACAGGAAGTGATGGATTTTGCCCTAATCGCTCAAGCGGCAAGCTTAGCCAGTCGAATACCGCTAATGCACTTTTTTGATGGCTTTAGAACCTCGCATGAGGTCGCCAAATTGCAAGCTATTGATGATTCCGTATTGCGAGCAATGATACAAAACGAATGGATCAGCGCCCATCGTCAACGAGGCTTGACACCAGATAAACCCGTATTACGAGGTACGGCACAAAATCCTGACGTGTATTTTCAGGCGCGTGAATCGGTGAATGGTTTTTATCAAGCCCTGCCTAACATCGTTCAAAATACAATGAATCGTTTTGCCGAACTGACCGGTCGCCACTATCGTTTGTTTGATTATGTCGGAGCGGAGCAAGCCGAACATATTATTATTTTGATGGGCTCTGGGGCTGAAACGGTTGAAGAAACGGTGAATTATTTAAATCGCAACGGTGCGTCTGTTGGCGTTTTGAAAGTCCGCTTGTATCGTCCTTTTGATGCTCAAAAACTGTGCGCGGCATTACCGGCAAGCTGCAAAAAAATTGCGGTATTGGATCGTACCAAAGAACCCGGTGCAGATGGCGAGCCGCTTTATAAAGATGTTGTCACCGCCATTGCTCAAGATCACAGCAGATTCTCAGGTTTCCCAACGATTATAGGCGGACGTTACGGACTATCGTCCAAAGAATTTACACCGGGTATGGTGAAAGCTGTTTTTGATAGCCTTCAAGCCTCGCAACCCAAAAATCAATTTACCATCGGTATCCATGATGATCTCAGCCATACCAGCTTGGCATGGGATGACACTTACCGTACTGATGCGCATGTCGATACCTTTCAGGCTATGTTTTATGGTTTGGGTAGTGATGGAACGGTTAGTGCAAATAAAAATACGATTAAAATCATTGGCGAAGCAACAGAGTTATACGCTCAGGGTTATTTTGTTTATGACTCAAAAAAATCTGGAGCCGTGACCGTCTCGCATTTACGTTTTGGCAAACAACCCATTCATTCCAGTTATTTAATCAGCGATAATGATGCCCAATTCATCGGCTGTCATCAAAGCTTGTTCTTAGAACGCTACGATATGCTCAATAACGCCGCCGATAATGCGGTGTTTTTATTGAACTCGCCGCAACCCGATGCACTCGTTTGGTCGTCTCTACCTGCTCTTATGCAGCAACAAATGCGAGCTAAAGCCATCCGTTTTTATGTGATTGACGCTTATAAAGTTGCCGAGCAATGTGGCATGGGCAAGCATATCAACACCATTATGCAGACGTGCTTTTTTGCCATTTCTGGCGTGTTGCCAGAGAAACAAGCGATTGATGCCATTAAACACGCCGTAGAAAAAACGTATAGTAAAAAGGGGCAGCGGATTGTCGAGCTGAATTTCAAAGCGATTGATGAAACTTTAGCAAATTTACAGCGTGTTGATTTTACGCTGTTGAGCGATACGGTTTTTGGTCGTGGTATTCAAGCCCGGATTCCTGACAGTGCGGCAGATTTTATTAAACAGGTGACGGGTGAAATCATCGCTGGTCGCGGCGATCTACTCCCCGTGAGTGCGATGCCGATTGATGGTACGTTTCCAACGGGCACAGCCGCTTATGAAAAACGCAATCTGGCCTTAGAAATTCCTGTGTGGGAAACCGATTTATGCACACAATGCGGTAAATGTGTGATGGTGTGTCCGCATTCGGTGATTCGTAGCAAAATATATCCAACAGAACAATTAAACGATGCACCGGAAACCTTCAAACATGCACCGATGCTGGGTAAAGACTTTCCCGCAGGATTAGCCATGAGCTATCAAGTTGCTCCCGAAGATTGTACGGGCTGCACACTGTGCGTAGACATTTGCCCCATACGTGATAAATCCAACGCCAGCCGCAAAGCATTAAACATGCGACCACAAGCCCCGTTACGTGAAACGGAGCGGCGCAATTGGGAATACTTTTTAACGATTCCGGAATACGACCGCCGTTTGATAAAGACGAATACTATTAAAGGCTCGATGGTTATGCAGCCTTTGTTCGAGTTTTCAGGGGCTTGTGTCGGTTGTGGTGAAACGCCGTATTTAAAACTTGCCTCGCAATTATTTGGTGATCGAATGGTGATTGCCAACGCCACGGGTTGTTCGTCAATTTATGGCGGCAATTTACCGACCACGCCGTGGACTAAAGATGCACAAGGTCGAGGGCCTGCGTGGAATAACTCCTTGTTTGAGGACAATGCGGAATTTGGTTTGGGATTGCGGGTTGCACTCGATAAACAAACCGAGACGGCTAAAGAGCAACTGAATGCACTGCGTGAAATGTTAGGTTCTGAGTTTATAGCCGCGATTCTCACCGCCGATCAATCTGATGAAGCCGGTATTTACGAGCAGCGTCTGCGTATCGCGGACTTAAAACAAAAATTGGCAAACGCCACCGATAGCACCGCCGCTAGTTTGCTGGAACTCGCTGACAGCTTGTGCAAAAAAAGCGTCTGGATCATTGGCGGCGACGGCTGGGCGTATGACATCGGTTTTGGCGGTGTCGATCACGTGTTAGCAAGTGGACGTAATGTGAATATTTTAGTGCTAGACACCGAAGTCTATTCCAACACGGGGGGGCAAACATCTAAATCAACCCCATTAGGTGCCGTTGCAAAATTCTCAGCCGGCGGTAAGGCGACCGCTAAAAAAGACTTAGCACTCTTAGCCATGGATTATCCGAATGTCTATGTCGCGCATGTGGCCTATGCCGGTAAAGATACCCAAACGCTTAACGCCTTTCTGGAAGCGGAGGCGCACGATGGCCCTTCGATGATTATTGCTTATGCGCCCTGTATCGCGCATGGTGTGGATTTATCGAACAATCACCGCCAGCAAAATTTAGCGGTAAAAAGCGGACATTGGCCCTTATTCCGGTTTGATCCCAGCAAGATAAAACAAGGTAAAAATCCGATGCACCTAGATTCTCCCGAACCCTCTATTGCATATCGCGATTTTGTGATGACAGAAACACGCTTTAGCCTGTTATGGCAAACTCATCCGGAGCAAGCCGAACTTTTTTTAAAACAAGCTCAACAAGATGTTAAGCACCGTTATCATTACTATAAACAATTATCCGAGCTGGCATGGGATGAAAACACGTCGGTGTCGGCCATAAAAGCTCAGTTAAAAGCCGAGGTGACTCATGGTTGATTTAAGTACGCAGTATTTAGGCATAACGCTTGCCAATCCCTTAATAATTGCTGCCTCCCCGTTAAGCAAAGACATCGATCAGGCCTTACGTTGTCAAGATGCAGGGGCATCGGCGGTCGTCATGTCATCCTTATTTGAAGAAAAAATCGAAGCCGAAAATCAACAGCTTGCCCGCTTTTTTTATCAGCAAGCCATCGGTCATGGCGAAGCCGATTCTTTTCATCCCCTCTCGGATACGATTAAAACTTATCAAGAACAGTACCTAGAACGGCTACAAAAATTAAAATCACGCTTGAGTGTGCCCGTCATTGCCAGTTTAAATGGCATCTCGTTAAGCGGTTGGTTGGATTATGGACGCGCCTTACAAGAAGCCGGCGCTGATGCTCTGGAGTTAAACATTTACCATGTGGCGGCTGATAGTAACGAGGATAGTTTGGCAGTAGAAAATCGTTACCTTGGCATTGTACAAGAGCTAAAACGTCATATCCGACTCCCGATTGCGCTAAAACTGTCTTCTCAATTTAGCTCTCTCATTCATTTTGCCAAACAATTGGAAAGCGCAGGCGCTGAAGGTTTAGTGTTGTTCAATCGTTTTTACCAGTCCGATATTGACTTAGATACTTTGCAGGTTGTGCCTAAGCTGGAACTCTCAACACCAGCTGAAGCTTTATTGCGGGTACGCTGGACAGCGTTGTTATATGGTCGCGTCAAAACCTCACTCGCGGTAACTGGAGGATTTCATCAAACCTCAGACATTCTCAAAGCCTTATTAGCCGGCGCGGATGTCGTGCAGCTTTGTAGTGTGTTATTACAGCACGGCCCAGATCATGTGCAAACCTTGCTGTGCGAACTTGAAAATTGGTTAACTGAGCGAGACTATACGTCTATCCAACAAATGAAGGGCAGTGTCAGTCAGCAACATGCCATTGACCCTACCGCCTATGAACGAGCCAATTATGTGCAAGTGCTGGATAGCTATTCTTGCCCAGCCGGTGTTCGACGTTAGGCTTGGTGCAGATTGTTAAGCCGTTAAATAAAAGTGAGCGGGCTTTAGCCGCAAGTGCCGGATAAAGCCCTGCTCCCCTATCTCATCAATTTGAACATCGACTTAATCATGTACATAACGATGCGTGATAATCTCCTCAACGACGCTAGGATCGGCCAGCGTTGATAAATCGCCCATATGCTCCAAATCATTCGCCGCAATTTTACGCAAAATACGACGCATAATTTTTCCAGACCGCGTTTTTGGTAAGCCCGTCGCCCATTGGATTACATCTAAGGCTGCAATCCCGCCGATTTCTTCCTTAACCAAGGCAATGAGTTCTTGTTTTAGCGTCTCAGATGTTATCGCTCCGACATTCAAGGTGACAAACGCATAAATGCCTTGCCCTTTAATATCATGCGGAAAACCGACGACCGCCGACTCGGCGACCAGCTCATGTAAATTCAAAGCACTTTCAATTTCCGCCGTTCCCATTCGATGACCGCACACATTTATCACATCATCGACACGACCGGTAATCCAATAATAGCCGTCTTCGTCACGACGCGCCCCATCACCCGTGAAATAACAATTGGGATAATGCTTAAAATAGGTATCAATAAAACGCTGATGATCGCCATACAAACTACGCGCTTGCCCCGGCCAAGAATGACTCAGCACCAATACACCTTCCGCCGCACCGCTCATTACTTGTCCTTCATTATTGACAATTTCCGGCGTAATACCAAAAAACGGCAGACTGGCAGAGCCGGGTTTTAATGCTGTAGCACCGGGTAAGGGCGTAATCATGATGCCGCCCGTTTCAGTTTGCCACCAAGTATCAACCAACGGACAACGCGCATTGCCGACGACATGGTAATACCATTCCCACGCCTCTGAATTTATCGGCTCACCGACACTGCCTAAAATACGCAAACTGCTACGATCGGTTCGTGTCACATAGCCATCACCCTGCGCCATTAAGGCTCGAATCGCCGTCGGTGCGGTATAAAAAATCGTCACTTGATGTTTATCAACAACGCGCCAGAATCGATCGGGCTCGGGATAAGTCGGGACACCTTCAAACATTAAGGTTGTCGCGCCATTACACAAAGGCCCATAAACCACGTAAGAATGTCCGGTAATCCAGCCGACATCTGCGGTACACCAATAAATATCGTGATCATGCCAATCAAAAACCAGCTTGTGCGTCATCGCGGCATACAATAAATACCCCCCCGTGGTATGCAGAACGCCTTTAGGCTTACCCGTAGAACCTGAGGTATAGAGAATAAACAAGGGCTCTTCCGCTGCCATCATTTCTGGCTCGCAAACATCCGAGGCCTCCGCCATCGCGTCGTGATACCAAAAATCACGTGTCTCATGCCAAGGCACCGGCTGTCCGGTATGCCGAATCACTAGGATGGTGGCTAAATTAGGGCAATGGCTGGCAGCTTTATCGACTGTCATCTTAATTGGAATGGTTTTACCACCACGATGACCTTCATCGGCGCAGACTAAAAATTTGCAATCCGCATCTAAGATACGATCTTTTAAGGCTTCGGCAGAAAAGCCACCAAACACAATAGAATGCACCGCGCCAATGCGCGTACAGGCGAGCATCACCACCGCTGCTTCTGGAATCATCGGCAAATAAATACAAACGGGATCACCTTTTTTAACGCCATGCGCTTTTAACACATTCGCGCATTGGCAAACTTGTCGATGTAATTCATTAAATGTAAGCGTGCTGGACTGCGCCGGATCATCGCCTTCCCAAATAATGGCGATTTGTTCACCGCGCTCGGGCAAATGGCGATCTAAGCAATTGACGCTAACATTAAGTTGACCGCCATCAAACCAGCGGATGAGTGCGGTTTCAAAATCATACGCCATAACCGTATGCCAAGGCGCATCCCAGGTTAAATACTGAGCCGCCTGTTCAGCCCAAAACTGCTCCGGTTCATTAATCGAACGCTGATACAGTGCCCGATAGGTTTCTGGATTAATATGCGCTTGTGCGGAAACTTCAGGGTTGACGGGGTGAATAATGTGATCTGACATGGCCAATAGTTCGGAAAGTTTTTAAACGTCTTACTAGAAACGATTTTAGAAAAAATGTCCAGTATTACAAAAACACCAAAACTTTTTGATGCTATACCCTGAATAATTATAGGTTTCTAACATACCGTGCTAGGTATTTGTCAGATAAGATAAGGTGGATCAAACAGCACAAAAAATCATCAGGTAATGCCCCGTAAACGCAGTTTAATTTTTAACTCAAGTATTTTTAACATCTTATTCATGACGAATATGGGATAATTAAAGCATTGTTTATTTTCAAGAGGGAATACCGTCATGACTTATCCTACTATCGAATCCTTTGTTGGCAATACACCTTTGGTCAGGTTACAACGCTTGCCCGGCGAAACCAATAACACCATCTTACTTAAATTAGAAGGCAACAACCCCGCAGGTTCAGTGAAAGACCGTCCCGCATTGAGCATGATTGCACAAGCTGAGGCTAGAGGAGATATTAAACCAGGCGATCGCTTAATTGAAGCCACTAGCGGCAATACCGGTATTGCGCTGGCAATGGCTGCGGCAATCAAGGGTTATCAAATGACCTTAATCATGCCGGATAATATGAGTGAAGAACGTCGCGCATCCATGAAGGCTTATGGCGCTGAAATTATCCTAACACCCGCTGCTGGCAGTATGGAAGCAGCGATTGATCTTGCCAAAAGTATGGAAGCGGATGGCAAAGGCAAAATACTCGATCAATTTAGTAATCCCGATAATCCACGCGCACATTATCTGGGAACCGGCCCTGAAATCTGGCGTGATACGCAGGGAAAAATCACCCATTTTGTCAGTGCTATGGGTACAACGGGTACGATTATGGGAACATCGAGATTTCTTAAAGAGCAAAACGCAGGCATTCAAATCATTGGCGTACAACCGCAAGGCGAATCAAAAATTCCTGGCATCCGTCGCTGGCCACAAGCCTATTTACCCAAGATTTACCAAGCGGAGCGAGTCGATCAAATTATTGAAGTCGAACAAATCGATGCTGAAAATACCACCCGCGCCTTAGCGGCTAGAGAAGGGATTTTTGCTGGCGTGTCAACTGGCGGCGCAATTTATGCCGCGCTATCATTATCGACTGAATTGAATAATGCTGTCATTGTGGTGATTAACTGCGACCGTGGCGATCGTTATTTATCAACCGGCGTTTTTCCAGGCTAAACACATTAATCCTTATCACTTAATCATCCTAATGGAATTAGAAAAATAAAAAATGTCTCGTACTCGTTCAAGAAGAAAACCACTCCCCGATACTCCTATAAAAGTGACCATAAGCGCATTAGCCCATGATGGGCGCGGGGTCGCGCATGTCGATGGTAAAGTCATTTTTATTGATGAAGCCTTACCCGGCGAGGAGCTTGAATTTCTGTACACCGATATCCGTAAGGATTATGCAGAAGGCAAGATAGTCAATTTACTGAGTCGCAGTCCCCTTCGTGTTGAGGCGGCATGTCCGCATTATGGCGTGTGTGGCGGTTGTAGCTTTCAGCATGTTGCCCCTGAAGAGCAAATAAAAATCAAACAAGATTTACTCGTCGAACAATTTAAACGCCTTGGCAAAGTTGAAATACCTGAAATATGGCCTCCATTGACTGGCCCTCATTGGGGCTATCGCCGCAAAGCACGTATGGGTGTTAAATACGTGGCCAAAAAAGACCGCGTGTTGGTTGGCTTTAGAGAAAGACGACATCCTTATTTGGCCGAAATCGACAGTTGTTTGGTCATGCACCCCAAAGTGGGAACGCAATTATTGGCGTTGGGTGAATTAATTGGCGCGTTAAGCTTGCGCGATAAAATTCCGCAAATTGAAGTGGCAATTGGTGATGAGCAATGTGTATTAGCGATTCGAGTCTTAGAACCCGCTAGCGAAGAAGATCAAGCTAAATTGCGGGCTTTTGCAAATACACATGAGATGAGTCTTTGTTTGCAAGCTAAAGGCCCTGATACGATTACGCCATTGGAGGGCGAGCCAGAAATCATTCCAACTTATGCTTTGCCTAATCACGGTATTGAATTTAAATTTAGACCGGCTATGTTTACGCAAGTAAATTATGAAATCAATCGGCAAATGATTGATCGCGTGATTGAAACATTGGATTTAAATGGCAACGACTCGGTATTAGACTTATTTTGTGGCTTAGGTAATTTTACATTGCCTATGGCTAAAAAAGCAGGATTTGTCGTCGGTATAGAAGGGGATCAACCTTTAGTTAATCACGCCAAAGAAAATGCCAAGCATAATGGTATAAACAACGTAGAATTTTATGCGGCAGATTTAAGTAAAGATATCAGCGATCACGCTTGGGCAAATCGTAACTATACTAAAATTCTGCTCGATCCCTCCCGAGCTGGTGCCTCTGAAGTCCTACCTCATTTTAAAAAATGGCAGCCTGAACAAATTATTTATGTGTCGTGTAATCCTTCAACACTTGCGCGAGATGCCGGTATATTGGTTAATGAATTGGGTTATCAATTGGTTAAAGCAGGCGTGATGGATATGTTTCCACAAACCGGTCATGTTGAATCAATTGCCTTATTTACGAAAAAATTGAAATAATTGTAAGGTGGGCAGCATTTTTCTGTCTCTCTTAATGACTCACAGTCTTTTTATAACACGCTGCTCAATTAGGATACATTATGAAACTATTCCATTTTTTTAGAAAAGAAAGTCGTCCACCTAAATCGCAAATATTTTTCACAGCTATCGTATCCGGATTAGCCAACGGTTATCTGTTGATGATCATTAATAGCGCGGCAGAAGCCGTTAATAAAAGTGATGAAATTCAATTTAATAATTTAATATTATTTTTTGCTGATCTCCTTTTATTGCTTTACACCAAACAATATTCATTAAAACAAGCAACGGTGATTGCGGAAAATGCAATCAATCGCGTCAGAATGCGCGTTACCGATAAATTACGTCGCACGGAATTAGCGTATATCGAAACGACCGGACATGCGGATATTTATACTCGAATTACCCAAGATACCAGTTTAGTTTCTGAATCAGCCATTATCCTTATTAATGCGTGTCAGCAATTAATTGTTGTGGTGGTCTGTTTAGTGTATATCGCCTGGCTCTCTATTCCCGGTTTTCTTATTACGGTTTCCGTATTGGGTTTTGCGGTTGTCATGTATCTGTATAATTCAAAACATATCGGCAATAATTTGCATAAAGTTTCTGTCAAGGAATCAGAGTTTTTTAATGGCATTGATAGCATTTTAGCCGGTTTTAAAGAAATAAAAATAAACCGTAATAAAAATGATGCCTTATTTTCGCATATAGAAACTATTTCTGAAGAAACAAAAGACATAAAAATTTCTACTGGTTTAAATTTCGTTATTGAATTGATGTTTGCCCAAACTTCATTTTTTATTTTATGTGCGGCAATTATCTTTGCTTTACCTGTTTTAAGCCCAACTTTTCTAGGACAAATTGTCGGCATTACCGTCGCGGTACTCTTTTTATTCGGGCCATTAAGCATGGTAGTCGGTGCAGTGCCGATGTTTATACGGGCGAATGTGGCGGTAGAGAATATTTATCGATTAGAAGAGGATATTGATGCCGCCAGTAAAGATTGGCAGGATATTGAAACACAAGCCCCTGATTTTGAATCATTAGAGTTATCACAAATTCGTTTTCGATACCCTGAACATAATCAAGGTAGCGGTTTCGGGGTTGGCCCAATTGATTTAAAGATTAATAAGGGCGATATTTTATTTATTGTCGGGGGTAATGGCAGTGGTAAATCGACTTTAATTAAACTACTAACCGGTTTGTATTATCCTTTATCAGGGAATATTTATATTAATAATAAGCCATTAGCTACCGATGATTACGCACATTATCGTGAATTGTTTTCCTCAATTTTTGCGGATTTTCATTTATTTGAAAATCTTTATGGGGTTGGCGAAGTAGATCAAAACCAAGTCGATGCTTTATTGAGAACAATGGATTTAGAAAAGAAAACGACGTTTAAAAATAAAGCATTTTCTAATACTGATTTGTCAACAGGGCAAAAAAAGCGTTTGGCTTATATTGCTTCAGTATTGGAAGATAAACAGATTTATGTCTTCGATGAATGGGCGGCAGATCAAGACCCAGAATTTCGAAAATATTTCTATGAAGTCTTATTACAAGATTTAAAAAAGAAAGGTAAAACTGTTATAGCCGTTAGCCATGATGATCGCTATTTCTCAGCGGCCGATAAAGTCATCAAATTAGAATATGGCAGTATTACTAAATAACAATGTTATTGATAGATAAATTATATTAACGACTTTGGTGCAATACGCCTAGAGGCTATTGCACCCTACGCTAGATGTATGAGTTAACAGTTGCGCTAAATGAGCAAAATCACTAAGTGAGAGCGTTTCTGCTCTAGCGGATGGATCGATATTGACCGCGCTAATCTGCTCTTCAGTGAAGAGTTTGCTGAGTGAGTTACGCAAGGTTTTACGGCGTTGCGAGAAGGCATTTGTAACAACTTGGTTTAATAGTGCCACATTGTCAATATGCACCGGCGGTTCTGTATGTGGCACTAAGCGCACAATGGCCGACATGACTTTAGGTATGGGTTCAAAACTTTCGGGCGGTACATCAAACAAACATTCCGTTGAGCAATAATACTGCATCATGATACTCAGTCTGCCGTATTGCTTACAGCCCGGCTGGGCACAGAGACGATCGACGACTTCTTTTTGTAGCATAAAGTGCATGTCTTGGATGCAGTGCGCGTTTTCCAGTAAATGAAACATTAATGGCGTGGAAATGTTGTACGGTAAGTTGCCAATAATGCGTAGTTTTTGGCTATCTGTGGCAAGCGATGCAAAATCAAAGCGAAGTGCATCGCCACTGTGAATCGTTAAATGTGCGTAGGCTTGAAATTTGTTGCTTAAAAAAGCGACCAAATCCCGATCCAGTTCAACCACATCAAGGCGAAGCCCTTGGTTTAATAAAGGTTGGGTCAATGCGCCCAGTCCTGGGCCTATTTCTACCCAATGCTCATCGGTATGGCTTTGCAAGCTGGAGAGAATCGTTTGAATAATAGAGTGATCATGCAGAAAATTCTGACCAAAACGTTTGCGGGCAATATGTGACATGGTTAGAGGCTCGAGTGGGGGCGATAAGACATCATGGTCAATGCCGTTTCTAGGGCAAGTTGTAAGCTACTGACATTGGCTTTGCCGGTGCCGGCTAAATCCAGTGCGGTGCCGTGATCGACCGATGTGCGAATAATCGGCAGTCCTAAGGTGATATTGACCGCTTGCCCGAAGCCTTTGTGTTTTAACACGGGTAAGCCTTGGTCATGATACATCGCTAAAACAGCATCAGCGGTTGCTAGGTATTTGGGCGTAAACAAAGTATCCGCCGGTAAAGGGCCTATGAGGTCTAAGCCCTGTTCACGGAAATGAGCTAATACGGGTTCGATTATTTCGATTTCTTCGCGTCCTAAATGACCACTTTCACCGGCATGGGGATTTAATCCGCAGACTAAGATTTTGGGTTGAGATAAATGAAAGCGTGTACGTAGATCGTGATCGAGAATCTCAATGATCGTTCGCAAACGGGTGGCGGTGATTGCCGGACTGACCTCGGCTAAAGGCAAATGATTGGTGACTAAGGCCACACGGAGACCGGCGGTGGCTAACATCATGACCGGATATCCGCCAGTGATGTCGGCAATGTATTCCGTGTGACCGCTAAAGGCAAAGCCGGCTTCGTTAATAATGGCTTTATGCACAGGGCCTGTCACCATTGCCGCAAATGTTCCATCCAAACAGCCGGTGCTGGCGCGAGCGATGGTGTTTAAAACATAAGCACTGTTGGCCGCATTCAATTGACCGGTTTGTGTCGGTTCGGCCAGTTCAATAGGTAAAACCATCAGTTGACCGGCCGGTTTAGAACGTGCGGGGAGCTGGCTATCAAAGCTGCGGATGTTGAGCGGCAAACCTAATACTTGGGCGCGTTGTTTGAGCAGGCTAGGGCTGGCAATAACGACGGGTTCATAATCTAATGTGGCTTGTGCTAATTGTATGCACAGGTCAGGGCCTATGCCCGCTGGTTCTCCGGCGGTTAAGGCGAGGCGGGGAATACGCTCAATGCTCATGGTTTGCTGGTCTAGTTGAGGGTTAATTTATAGTACAGTGATAAAGGCTTTATTCGGGGCTGACTAACGCACTGGATTATGAAAAACATAGTATCATCACTGATCGTTTCTATCAGAAAAAATAACTCAAGAACAACCCATAGGTTAAATCGCATGAAGGTATTTAATAAAGCACATCGTACACGTCAGTGTCTGTTTGTCATGTTACTCTTGCTGCCGGTTATCAGTGGCGCGGTGGAAAGCTCGACAACAGTCCACGTGACTGAATTGCTTAAAACGACTGGCAGTTGGAATGGTGCACCTTTAGTTTATCCCAGTGGTATTGCTGAAGTGACGGGCATGTTGGTTGAAATTGCGCCAGGTGGCGAAACCGGCTGGCATTTGCATCCAGTCCCCTCATTTGGCGTTATCTTGGAGGGTGATCTTCAGGTGCAATTACGCAGTGGTGAGAACAAGGTTTTTAGTGCAGGAACGGCGATTTCAGAAGTCGTCAATACCGAGCATAACGGTCGTAATATTGGGCAGATACCGGTCAAGATTGCCGTGTTTTATGTCGGTGTCGTTGGAAAAAAAACGACGGTCAGAGATGAGAGTAAGCCGTAAGCGACCGAGCGGGATAGCTTATTATTTGGAGTCAAAAAGCATGATTTTTGACTCCAATACACATTAAAGCTATGCGTCGCATAGACGACTCAACAGCATTGACCCTTAGTGTGGTGCATCATCATCTCTAGGTTTGGATTTTAGGTTGGAGGACTCTTTACTGTCACTGCCATAGCTGAATAGACTGGATACTTTTTCCAACATAGTACGATCCAGTGAACGCTTAGGAACGTCAACGGTGGTTTCATTTTGAGCACTTGTGATAGAGACCGCATTGGGTTTTAAATCACCTTGAATGCCAATAAGCAGATCATTTTCAAAGATTAAAGTCATTCTTTTTTGTACGCGATCCTTGCCACTGATTTGATCGGAATAAACATAATCCCAGCGTTTAGGATGAAAAGCATCAATGAGCATGGGCGAACCCATCACATAAAGCACTTGGCGTTTGTTCATGCCGGGCTTTAATTGATCGACCATCGCTTGGTCAACAATATTGCCTTGCTGAATTTCTAGCGAATAAACGCCAGGTAGATTGTTGAGAACAGGAGAACAAGCCGCAAGTAGGAGACTTGCGGTTAAGGATAAAGTAAGAGGCAGCGTCTTCATGGGCGAGTTGCAGTGATTAAAAATAAAAAAATCATACAGGATTTTGAAAGGATATCCTATAAACTGTTATACGTCAGTATTCTAAATAATGTCATGGTCTGTTATTCATAAAAAAAGGCTAATCGTTAGCCCACTTTTTAAAGTTGATCAGACGATCATCCACCCCAATACCGCTTGCTCCCAAGCGCTGGCTTCCTGTCTATTGGTTCGTGAAGCTTGAAGCTTCGTGGGGCACATTCCCAAGGCAGCGCTAGTGAGAAGTGATAGGGTTGAGTTGGCTTATAGAGATCAACGGTAGCGACAATTGTGCTTGAAAGCGTTTCTAATAAATAAAATATCCAAAATGAGGTTGAAGATGAGATTAGCAGGTGATATTGGTGGGACAAAAACCTTATTATCCCTTTTTGAGGCTCGGTCTGATGGGCGTTGGCATTGTCAACATGAGCAAGTATTTGCCAGTCAGGCATTTGCTCATTTTGAAGACATTTTAACAGCGTTTCTACCCGCAGATAGCGATATAAGTAGTGCTTGTTTTGGTGTGGCAGGGCCGGTCGTTAACCAACGTTGTCAGGCGACCAACTTACCTTGGTTGATTGATACTGCGGACTTACAGCAACGTTTGGGTACGTCGCAAGTGAAATTACTTAATGATCTGGAAGCGATGGCAATGGGAATGTTGTGTTTGCCCGAACAGGATTTGCTGGAACTGAATCCTAATGCCCAAGCACAAACCGGTAATATCGCCGTGCTGGCGGCGGGTACAGGATTAGGTGAGGCCATTCTATATTGGGATGGTAAGCAACATCAGCCAATAGCCACGGAGGGTGGACATTGTGACTTTGCTCCGCAAACGGCTCAGCAAGATAGACTATTGTGTTTTTTGAGATCGCTATATCCTGATCATGTCAGTAATGAGCGTGTTATTTCGGGTATGGGAATTGGTCATTTATACGATTTTCTTTGTCAGGATAATTTTGCTCCCGTTTGCTTGGCGGTTTCGACCTACGATGCCGAACACGCCGAAGGGGATCGAAATGAGCTGATTACTCAGTTAGGCATTAACGGTGCTGACCCGCTTTGTACAGAAGTGGTCAGATTGTTTGTTGAGCTTTATGGCGCGGAGGCGGGCAATCTGGCGTTGAAATCCTTGGCAACCGGCGGCGTGTTTATTGGTGGCGGTATTGCTCCTAAGTTGTTGTCGGCGTTACAGGCCGGTGGATTTATGAATGCCTTTTGCGCTAAAGGTCGGTTTTTTCCTTTGCTTAATAACGTGTCAGTCAAAGTCGCCTTAAATCCACGTACGCCCGTGTTGGGTGCGCTGAGTTATTTTGCACGAACCGTGCAGGAACAAGACCGCATTTTGGAATGCGCCTAACATGATGATGTTTTTATACAAGACACGCTAGGCCCTGAACTTTATTATTTAAAAATACAGCCCATTAAAGGCATAAGGAAAAAAACATGATTCCAATGGTAAATCTAAAAGCACAATACGCTGAAATAAAAGAAGAAATTGAGTTTGGCTTGGCACAAACGATCGATAACTGCACATTCATTTTAGGCCCCAATGTGCAGGCGTTTGAACAAGAAACCGCCGCTTATTTAGGGGTTAAACATGCTATCGGCGTAGCATCAGGTACCGATGCGCTCCACTTGGCTTTGCTGGCGGAAGGTATTGGCGAAGGTGATGAGGTGATTACCACCGCTTTTACCTTTATCGCGACGGCAGAAGCGATTAAATACGTGGGGGCGGTACCTGTTTTTGTCGATATTGACCCTAAGACTTTTAATATTTGTCCGGAGGCGATTACCAAAGCAATTACGCCCAAAACTAAAGCGATAATGCCCGTCCATTTATTTGGTCAACCCGCTGATATGGGCAAAATTTCAGCAATTTGTCAGCAGCATCAGTTGAAATTGATTGAAGATTGTTGTCAATCATTTGGTGCGCGTATCAATGGTAAACAAACGGGAGCAATCGGTAGCAGTGCGGGTTACAGCTTTTTCCCGAGCAAAAATCTTGGTGCATTTGGTGATGGTGGCTTGGTGGTAACGGATTGTGATGAGACCGCCGCTATGCTGAGACAATTGCGTAATCATGGCTCAAACGTTCGCTATTATCATGATGTTGTAGGGTATAACAGTCGTTTAGATGAAATGCAGGCGGTGATTTTGCGGGCAAAATTAAAACGCATTGATCAATACAACCAAGCGCGTCGGCGAGTTGCACACCGCTATTCTGCATTAATGGCGGATTTGCCTTTGACAACACCTTATGAAGATGGATTAGGCGAGCATGTTTATCATCAATACACCTTGCTGTCCGAGCATCGTGAGGATGTTTTGCAGGCTTTGCAAGCAGCGCAAATCGGTTGTGCAGTTTATTATCCCGTACCGTTACATCAGCAAAATGTGTTTAAACAAGAATGTGCTGGAGTGCATTTACCGGTGACCGAAGCAGTTGCTGCAACTTGTTTTTCATTACCTATTTGTCCGTTTTTGGCGGATGAGTCTATTGAAAAAATTGTGGGCGTTATTCGTGACCGCTTACAGGCTTAAGCGCCATGTCATCCACTAAACCCTTAAAAATTGCTTTTAGTGCGGGCGAATCTTCGGGTGATCAACATGCTGCCCATTTATTTCTGGAGATGAAAAAACGCCACGCGGATTTAAGTGCTTGTGGTATGGGCGGTGTAAAAATGGCAGAAGCGGGAATTAGCATTCAGTACGATTCGACACAAATTGCCGTGATTGGTGTTATTGAAGTGATTAAGCATTATCCAGAAATTCGCCGTGCTTTAAAAGCAATGCAACGCTTGCTGCGTGAGCAGCAGCCTGATTTGCTGATTTGCGTTGATTACAAGGAATTCAATTTTAAGCTGGCGCGTTTTGCTAAACGCCTCGGTGTTAAAGTGCTGTTTTATGTCAGTCCGCAAGTTTGGGCATGGCGAGCTGGGCGGGTTAAGCAATACGGTAAAGTCATTGATAGGATGGCAGTGATTTTTCCTTTTGAAACGGCATATTATGAAGCAGAGAATATCCCCGTGAGCTATGTCGGTCATCCATCGGTCGATAAAGTTCATCCGCAATTGACGAAAATGGTCGCTTTTGTACAGTTTGGACTGGACGCTCAGCGCCCTCTGGTGGGGCTGTTGCCAGGTAGTCGAGTTAATGAAATCAAACGTATGTTGCCGGTGATGTTGGCGGCAGCAGAAAAATTGCAGGTTAATTTGCCAAGCCTTCAGTTTATTTTGCCGCAAGCCAGCTCAATTGATGATGATTTACTCGCCAGTTATTTACACCAATCACCCGTTAAAATCACCGTGATTAAAAATCAACCATATGATGTCATGCAATGCTGTGATGTCATTATGACCGCTTCTGGAACGGCAACTTTAGAAATTGCCTTGCTGGGTGTGCCGATGGTTATTGGCTATAAATTAGCCTGGATAACGTATTGGCTGGGTCGCTGGCTGGTAAAAACCCCCTTCATTGGCTTGCCCAATATTATTGCTGGTCAACGTATTGTCAAAGAATTGATACAACGGGAAGCAACCGCTAACAATCTAGCGGAGGAGTTGTTGCGTATTCTGACCGACCCAGCTTACGCGCTGCAAATGCGTGAAAATCTGGCCGATGTAAAACAAAAACTGGGGCGGGGCGGCGCATCTAAAAAAATGGCAGAGTTAGCATTAGCCATGCTGTACTGAGTCTATGTTATGTCCTTGGCTGCATGTAGCCGAAGCGGAGCGACCCGCAGGGCTTCAACTACACACGCTAACGGCAAAGCTTTTAAATGCCCAGTTGTTGCTGTGCCAACTGTATAGCTTTTTTTACCGTTTCTGGCGCAGTGCCACCGATATGATGACGGGCCGCGACTGAGCCTTCTAAGCTTAGGCACGCAAAGACATCTGCGCTGATCAAATCTGAAAAATGTTGTAACTCAGTCAAGCTGAGTTCAGACAAATCACGTTGGCTTTCTAAGCCTAAGCGCACCGCTTTACCGACGACTTCATGGGCATCACGGAACGCCATACCTTTACGCACTAAATAATCAGCCAAATCGGTAGCCGTCGCAAAGCCGCGTTTGGCGGCCTGATACATCACTTCTTTTTTAGCGGTGATATGGGGCACCATATCGGCGTAAGCGCGTAGACAATTGATTAAGGTGTCTACGGTATCAAATAACGGTTCTTTGTCTTCTTGATTATCTTTGTTATACGCGAGCGGCTGCGCTTTCATTAGCATGAGCAATGCCATTAAATGTCCGGTGACTCGACCGGCTTTGCCGCGAACCAGCTCAGGGACATCAGGATTTTTCTTTTGCGGCATAATCGATGAACCCGTACAAAACGCATCGGGCATGTCTATAAAATCAAATTGGGCACTTGACCATAAAATCAATTCTTCTGAAAAACGCGATAAGTGCATCATGATTAAGCTGGCGACTGCTGTAAATTCGATGGCAAAGTCACGGTCACTAACCGAGTCTAAGGAATTTGCCGTAGGCGCACTAAAGCCCAGTAGTTCAGCGGTAAGCTCCCGATTAATCGGGTAAGTAGTACCCGCTAATGCCGCTGCACCCAAAGGCAGCATGTTGATACGTTTGTTACAATCTTGTAAACGGGCTTGATCGCGACTTAACATTTCAAACCATGCCATTAAATGATGACCAAAGGTAATGGGTTGAGCCACTTGTAAATGCGTAAAGCCCGGCATAATGGTATCGGCGTGTTGCTCGGCTAAATGCAAAATAGCGGTTTGTAAGCGGGTTATTTGCGCGGCGATTTGTACAACCTCGCTACGCAGATAAAGCCGAATATCCGTAGCCACTTGATCGTTACGCGAGCGACCGGTATGCAGTTTTTTACCGGCGATACCAATTAAATCCGTAAGACGGGCTTCAATATTCATGTGGACATCTTCTTGTTGAATCGACCAAGAAAATTCACCTTTGGCAATTTCTGCGCTTATCTGATTAAGCCCATTGATAATGGCATCACGCTCTTCAATGGTTAGGATATGAGAAGCGCACAGCATGGTGGCATGGGCAATTGAGCCTTGAATATCGTGTTGCGCCATACGCTGATCGAAATGAACAGAAGCGGTAAATTCTTCAACAAAAGCATCGGTTGCCTCTGCAAAGCGGGCACTGGATAGTTTGTCTGTATTAACTGAAGTCATAGTGTGTTTATGGTAATGGCTAAGGTGGAATGAAGAGGTTGGTATTGAGAAACGAATACAAAACAGTGCGACTTGGTCAGTCTAGCGTACAAAATTTGGGCTGTAAACTTTGCCGTCAGTTTCACCTGCTCCTTTGGCTAATTCCTATCATTTACAGCGATTTTAGTCGCTGTTGATAACCTAAAGCTGGAGTGACAGCTTAACTGAGGGCAGTCAAACAGCGCGTGGGATTGAGAAAATAACTTAAAAAATAATCGAAAAATATGGAATTTTTATATAAGGTTTGACCTCATTTTTAACCTACCGCCTACTACCTACCACCTACAACCTACAACCTATAATGTGAAAAAAAAGAAAGTTAAACATAATGGACGGCAATACATTTGTCATTGAAAACTGCTAAACTATAAGTGAAATTGTGGGAATTAGAATTTATGACGCCTATGATTAATCATCATCTTGGCTATTTACTAATAGAGCGTAATTAAATAACTCAAACCTTGCTATGCTCAAACTACTAAAAATAAAATCATCGACCTCGACGTTTCCATTACAAGCGAGTGCTTTTGTATTATTGATTGTTTTGTTTTCATCCATCGGCTTTACTTTTCTACTAGGGCATGAAAGCGGGCACACCGCACTAGAAGTCAATCTTGCCGGACGGCAGCGGATGTTAACCGAACGCATGAGTCTATTAGCATATCAACTGGTTGCAGCTAGAAACTTAGGATTATCTGAAACCGATTTTAAAAAAGACCTTACCAAAGCCATTACACTTTTTGATGAAACACATAAGGCTTTTAAAGAAGGTTCTGATGGCCAAGATGCCTTCAATCCTTCGTTAAAAATTAATGCCAATACTCGGGTCGAATGCATTGCTTTACTTCAACAAGTTGACGAAATATGGCACAACTATCGGCGATTATTAGAAAGTCTACTGAATAATCCATTGATTAAGCAGATCCCGCCAGAGTTGATTCAACAACTTAAGCAACTGGAAACCCATCAATTAAATTTAGCCAACCGATTTACTGAAACAACGCAACAGTACAATGAGGCGCAGTTTCGACACTTAAATCTAATTAGAATAGTTCAATTTTTAGTTGTGTCGGGGTTAGCCTGCCTTAGTTTTTATCTTTTTAACGTACGCTGGGCTTCCATGCAGAAGTTAAATA
Source organism: uncultured Methylococcaceae bacterium (assembly GCA_903945375.1). GTDB lineage: Bacteria > Pseudomonadota > Gammaproteobacteria > Methylococcales > Methylomonadaceae > Methylovulum. The sequence goes on from CAJAVP010000086.1 coordinate 24,839, forward strand.
TCGAACAACAAAATCTGATCAATCTGCTGAACACCTGCATGGATAAGGCCAATGATGTCATTATGGTCACCGAGGCCGAGCCTTTTGACCTTCCCGGCCCTCGTATTATTTATGTCAATGAGGCGTTTACCCAAGTTACGGGTTACTCGGCAGAAGAGGCAATCGGCAACACGCCGCGCATGTTGCAAGGGGTTAATTCGAGTAAGGAAGTCAGTGAAACAATCCACAAAGCGTTAAGACGTTGGCAAACAGTACGTGCTGAGGTGCTAAATTATAAGAAAAATGGGGAAGAGTTTTGGGCGGAACTAAATATTACCCCCATTGCGAATGAAAAAGGCTGGTTTACTCATTGGTTATCCGTGCAACGCGATATTACTGAGCGCAAGCGATTCGAAGAACAAGTGGATCAATTATCTCAGCGCTATAAAAACATCCTCGATAATATCCCTGCGCTGATTGGATATTGGGATAAAAATCAATGTAATGTTTTTAGTAATTTAGCATATACCGATTGGTTTGGTCAGGATTTAACACCGGCAATAGGCTCGCACCTTCGGGAATTGTTAGGGGATGAAACATACCAATATAATCTCCCTTATATTGAAGGTGTGCTTCGAGGTGAAAAGCAACGTTTTGAGCGTATTTTGCCGTATACCAAAGGCAATCAAATTAGGCAAACGATTACAGAATATATTCCTGATAAATATCATGGCGAAGTGAATGGGTTTTATGTCATGGTTATAGATATTACGGATTTACGACTAGCCGAAGCCAGTAAAATGGCGAATGAAGAAAAATTATCTGCGTTGTTTAATTTGTGTCCATTGGGCATTGCTAGAACGGATATGGCAGGACGTTTTGTCGAGTTTAACGAGGCGTTTCGTATGATCTCTGGCCATTCTGAGGAACAACTCAAAAACATCGATTATTGGCAACTCACCCCGCCGGGTTACGAGGTTCAGGAAGCTGAGCAGATCGATAGTTTAAAGCGGACAGGCTATTTTGGCCCTTATGAAAAAGAATATCGGCGTGCAGATGGGCAATTAGTTCCCGTTTTGCTCAACGGTTTAAAAGTTACGGGTGAAGATGGGCTTGAGTATATTTGGGCGATTGCTGAAGACATCACAAAACGTAAGCAAGTTGAACTGCAATTATTAAAAGCCAAACAAGCGGCGGAAGCCTTAGCCGAATCAAAATCTCAGTTCTTAGCGAATATGTCGCATGAAATCCGCACACCGATGAGTGCTATTTTGGGCTTATCTGAGTTATTACTTAATCAAAATGTTTCTGATCAAGTACGCGATTATTTAAATAAAATCAACGAATCATCAACAAGCTTATTGGGTATTCTCAATGACATTCTGGACTTTTCTAAATTGGAAGCCGGTAAGTTTAGTATTGAACAGATGCCGTTCAATTTAAATCAATTGATTAACAACTTATACAATTTATTTGCTCATGCCGCTGAGAAAAAAAATATCCAGTTTAAAATTAAGATACAAGAAGGGACTCCGTGTGAATTATTGGGTGATGAGCTACGAATTCAGCAAGTGTTGTCTAATTTATTGAGTAATGCGATTAAATTTACTCAGCAGGGTAGTGTTCAGTTGAGTATTGTGTTGCTGGCTGTTGATGAGGGGCAGGCACGATTGAAATTCAGTGTCAACGATAGCGGTATCGGTATCAGCGAACAAGATTTGGGCAAGCTGTTTCAAGCGTTTAGTCAGGCTGACAGCTCTAATACTCGCCGATTTGGCGGTACGGGCTTAGGGTTGGTGATTAGTCAAAAGTTGTTAAATGTAATGGGTAGTGACTGTCACGTGATCAGCGTTCCTAATCAGGGGTCTTCATTCAGTTTCGAGTTATCGCTGGAACGCTCTGATACCTCAGTTGCTACGCCATCTTCCAGTCACGACGCTACTCAAGAAGGTTCATTGTCTGCACAATTAACTCATGGTGGTCGTTCGCTTGCAGGTAGTCGCGTGTTAGTTGTGGAAGATAATCCTATCAATCAACTCGTCGTTAAAGAGTTTCTCGTTTTATCAGGTATTCAGGTCGACATTGCCAATCATGGTAAAGAGGCCTTAAATAGGCTGGAATTAAATCAGTACGATGCTATTTTGATGGATGTGCATATGCCAGAAATGGGCGGCGTTGAAGCGACGCAACACATTCGTCAACAGTCACAGTATAAACATTTACCGATTATTGCCTTAAGTGCGGGGGTGACACAGGAAGAGCGCACACATATTCTCGAATGTGGAATGAATGCTTTTGTCGCCAAACCGATTGTGCCCAACATATTGCTTGCCACGTTGGAAGAATGGATTGGTAGGTATCACTAGAGGTCGGTCGGTCTTCAGATAGCTCTCCTAGAAACCGCTTGCGGAAAGTGTTAAATTTGTCATGGTCTGCGTCACTGCCATTAAGTTAAGGAAAATCGTCTATACAGCAAATAATTATGTTGATAAATCCCCTCTAAGCCCTCGTTTTCAAGGGGGCGAATTATTGGCTTTTTCTCTGACATGGTATGAAAACAGTTCCCCCACTTTGAAAAAGAGGTACTGAGCCTGTCATGAGCAGGTCGAATGAGTGGACTTGCAAAGCTTGCAATATATTGATTTTTAATCTATTAATTTTTATCTTAATGGCCGTGCCGTAGTTCCCGGGTACGAACCTTAACCACGCATAGCCCGCTTTAGTTTCCTAATGCGATGATTTTCGATGCAGATCATGCTTCTTCACTTTGTTTGCCAATCTTGCCAATCTCAGTGACAATACCTCTGTTAGCTACGCGTATAGCTGGTGTTGTTCTGTTTTTTTGTCATTTTAATGATACAGATATACCGTGGCTAGTTTTGCGTTTTGTACCGTTTTAGTTGGTAGCCGTTTTCATTACGCGTTAATGGTTGAGCTTATTCAGCAGGCTAGGATGTCAATTTTAATTCATTTTAAAGAGGTGTTTCTGATGTTTAATCCAGACAAACTGCTTTTAGAAAATAAGGCTTGGTCGCAAAATGTTGTCAGTCGTGATCCTGATTTTTTTGTGAATCTAGCCAAAGAACAAAATCCTAAGTTTTTATGGATAGGCTGCTCTGATAGTAGAGTGCCAGCGGAAACAGTCGTCAACGCCAAGCCTGGGGAAATTTTTGTTCATCGTAATATTGCCAATCAAGTCATCAACACAGATTTTAATTGCTTAAGTGTTTTACAGTATGCCATCCAAGTTTTGCAGGTAAAGCATATTATTGTTTGCGGACACTATGGCTGTGGTGGTATTAAAGCGGCTCTCGAGAAACAGCAAACAGGGCTGGTGATTACGAATAAGTGGCTCATGCACATCAAAGATATTTATCGATTATATCAAGATGAATTAAGTATTCTTCCTTCTGACAAAATGCTGAATCGACTCATTGAATTAAACATTATGGAACAGGTATATCGTTTAGCCCATACATCCATTGTGCAATCCGCCTGGAAGAGAGGACACAAAACCACCTTACATGGCTGGGTTTATGGTTTAGATGATGGTTTATTGACCGAGCTGATTAAGCTGGATGAGACTAGCCCTATCAATAAAATTTATCAATACACAGACTAATTCACGCCATCAAAGGGAGGATAGAATGGATTATTATTTAAAACATCTACGTCAAGACCTGTCGGCTGGATTGGTGGTGTTCTTGGTGGCTTTACCTTTATGTTTAGGGGTAGCATTAGCTTCTGGCGCACCGCTGTTTTCCGGCATTATTGCCGGTATCGTTGGGGGCATGGTCGTTGCTTGGGCGAGTGGTTCGCAATTGAGTGTATCAGGGCCGGCGGCTGGATTAACGGTTATTGTCTTTAATGCCATAGAAACGCTCGGGGGATTCGGCGGTTTTTTATTAAGTTTAGTCATGGCAGGTATTTTGCAACTTGGCCTTGGCTTTTTAAAAGCAGGGGTTATTGGCGCGTTTTTTCCGGCATCCGTCATTAATGGTATGTTGGCAGCGATAGGTTTAATTTTGTTTATCAAACAAATACCCCATGCTACGGGTTATGATGCCAGCTTTGAAGGTGACGAAAGTTATATGCGTGAGACCGCTGAAAGCAGTCTATTTGAATTGTACCAAGCCTTAGATGCTATAACTGCGAGTGTTACGCTAGTTAGTATTGTTGCGTTGTTAATACTCATCGTTTGGGATACTTATCTGGTAAAACGATGGACTTTTTTAGCGATTATTCCTGCCCCCTTGATAGCAGTAATGTGGGGTGTTTTGTATAACAACATTGCACTGCAATTTGCTCCTGACTGGGTTATCGAGTCTAAGCATCTGGTTTCTTTGCCAGAATTAAACAGTCCACGCGCATTTTTTGATCAATTACAGTTACCTGATTTTAGCTACTTAACAAATTTGAGTGTGTATAGTCTGGCTGTGAGTTTGGCAATTATTGCGAGTATTGAAACGTTATTAAGTATAGAAGCCGTGGACAAACTGGATCCACATAAACGTATAGCCCCGACTAACCGTGAGCTAAAAGCTCAAGGACTAGGAAATATTATTAGCGGCTTAATGGGCGGGTTACCGATTACCGCCGTTATTGTACGAAGTTCAGCGAATATCAATGCAGGCGGTCAGACGCGAATGTCGAGTTTTGTACATGGTGTGCTGCTTTTGCTCAGTATCTTGTTTTGTGCACAGTTTCTAAATACGATCCCTATGGCTTGTTTAGCTGCGATCTTATTGCAAACCGCCTACAAACTAGCAAAACCTAAACTGTTTTTGGAGTTTTATCGTAAAGGTTGGAATCAGTTTTTACCGTTTGTGATTACTATCGTAGCAATTTTAGTGACTGATTTATTACTCGGTATTGGCATAGGAATGGCTTGCGGTTTCTTTTTTGTGTTGAAGGCTAATTTCCATTCCGCGATTACCTTGACTCAGCATGGCTCATTGTTTTTATTACGCTTGCATAAAGATGTGTCTTTCCTCAATAAAGCGCTACTAAGGAAATATTTACGCGTCGTACCGGATGGCAGTGAGCTGATTATCGATGGTGTTAAAGCGCAGTTTATTGACCATGATATTATGGAAACCATTTCTGATTTTCTGTTGGCCGCACCAGAGCGTAACATAGAAGTTGAGCTACATGGCTTAGAATTTAGCCAGCTAATTCCTAGTTCGCCCCATTAGCGTGATTGCGACCAGATCAATCAGTATTAGGCGATGTCTATAGCCTCGTCGGTTGGGTTGAATGCTTTTCGCAATCCGGCATATGATGCCAAAAAACATTGGGTTGCAAACAGCTCGCGTAGGGTGGATAAGCGTTAGCGTCATCCACCAACAACCCTTATATAAGGTGCACATGACGCTAACGCTTATGCACCCTACGCTGCTACCGGTGTATCCAGATAGCTCGTATCTAGTTGGGTCAGTGGTCGCTTAGTATCATGTGCTATAGTTTTTCTTTTTTCGCGGGAAAATGCTAGGTTTTTTTAATGCGGTGGCTAAACGGTTGTTCACGTTATTTCATGCACGCTCCTTGTATACTGTACACAAAGAACGCCAGGCTTTTTTCGACAGCCTAGTTAAACGCTAGTGAACTAAATTTAAAAACTTGAACATCGAGTATTAAGACAATTAGTTAGTCGCAGTTTCACTTGTAACGAAAATACATTATTGGTACACTGCCGGCACGTTAAATCTAGCGATAACAACTACTCCTAGGGTGCAGAGAGTTACATGTATCCCATTCGGCGATGCAAAAGCCTATACCAAAATCCTCAAACTCAACACGCTAAAATATCAAACTTAAACTTGCAAACATGACTACACAGAAAACGCCGCTTATCCCTGTTATTCTTTCCGGCGGAGCCGGAACCCGCCTTTGGCCCATCTCCCGTGAAGGACATCCTAAACCCTTCATGAAACTGCAAGATCATCAATCTTTAATTGAAAAAACCTACCGTCGCGCACTCGCATTGCCGCATGTTGAGAGCATCGTGACGGTAACCAAACGCGATTACTACTTTGCTTGCCGAGATGAGCTGAGTAAAGCCTCTGAAAACACCGTCAAAGGCGCGTATCTATTAGAACCCTTTGGACGAAATACCGCGCCTGCTATTGCGCTCAGCGCCTTATATATCGCTGAACAATTTGGCGATAATGCCTTAATGCTAGTGCTGGCATCAGATCATCTCATTCAAAACCAATTAGCCTTTGCGGATGCTGTCAATAGCGCAATCAACTTAGCTCAACAAGGCTATCTGGTTACCTTTGGCATCACGCCCACTGCACCTGAAACCGGTTTTGGCTATATCGAAGCGGGCGCAGCTATTGACGACCACGGCAATCACGTCAAACGTTTTGTAGAAAAACCAAGCCTAGCCGTTGCCGAGCAATACCTCGCCGAAGGTACTTACAGCTGGAATTCCGGTATGTTCTGCTTTACCGCTGCCAACCTGCTCTCTGAAATGGCTTTATACGCGCCAGATAGCCTAGAAAAAGCCAAAGAATGCTTTGTTGTGGCAAAAAATAGCTGGAACACTGCCTTAAATTGCGCCGAACTCAGCGAAGACATCTTCAAACAATTTAAAGATGTATCCATCGACTACGCCTTAATGGAAAAATCGCAGCGAGTCGCTGTTGTACAAGCCCAGTTTGATTGGAGCGATATTGGCTCATGGGATGCCGTCGCAAACCTACTGCCCAAAGATCAAAACGGCAATCAAATCGCCGGTGATGTCGCGGCAATTGATGTCAATAATAGCTATGTTGACAGCCAAACCCGCGCCGTAGGACTCATTGGTCTCGACAACCTTATCGTTGTCGACACCCCTGATGCGCTACTCATTGCCGCAAAAGACCGCGTTCAAGAGGTTAAACACATTGTCAGCCAACTCAAAGCCGATGGCCATCAAGCAGCGACACTACATCGCACCGTCTTTCGTCCTTGGGGCAGCTATACTGTTTTGGAAGAAGGTGCAAACTTCAAAATCAAACGTTTAGAAGTCAATCCGGGCAACTCCCTATCCTTACAAATGCACTATCACCGTAGCGAGCACTGGGTGGTCGTCAGTGGCATGGCAAAAGTCACGCTCGACGATAGAGATTATCTCGTTGATACCAATGAATCGACCTTTATTCCTGCCGGACACAAACACCGCTTAGAAAATCCAGGGCTGATGACTTTAGTCATGATCGAAGTACAAAGTGGGGCATATGTGGGTGAGAATGATATTGTGCGGTTTGATGATATCTACGGACGAACAAAATAGCTGGATGGTTGACGTGTTCTAACATGATGTACAAAAAACAGCCCCGAAGCCCAGCAATTCTCATTATGGTCATCACGATCCAATCGCTTCAGAGGCTGTGAGCGATGCGTATTCGGAAGCAAAAATCATGATTTTTGACGCCAGCATAGTCTACTAATCAAGCCATTGTTCCAGTCATAATGAGAATGACGGCTAACGAGTGGGGTGCAAGCTCCGCCTAAAGCGCCTACTGTTGGTGCTTGCCTGTATTGACTTGCAGGCAGAGCCTTAGGCGAAGCTTGCACTCCAGCCGCACACCGTTGTTCACTTTATTTCATGCTCGCTCCTTAATGGAATAGTGGCGTGACCATTACCTCGAAAGAATTGACGTTAATTAAATTTAAATGTCGATTAGTTTACCTGTCTTAGTTTAAAAATCTGAACCTTGAGTAAAAATAACCAATGATAAAAGCTTTTGACGCCTGTAGTGATGCGGTTCAAATGAGTAAATTTAAGTCTCACAGATTCTGTGTTGCACCGATGCTAGATTGGACTGATCGGCATTGTCGATTTTTTCATCGGTTACTTTCGCAACGCGCCTTGCTTTATACTGAAATGGTGACGACAGGGGCTTTGATTCACGGCGATCATCACCGTTTTTTGCAATTCAATGGGGCTGAGCATCCTTTGGCTTTACAATTAGGCGGCTCTAATGCAAGAGAGCTGGCTATTTGTGCGAAAATGGCTGAAGACTACGGTTATGATGAAGTGAATCTCAATGTGGGTTGTCCTAGCGATCGTGTGCAAAACGGTCGTTTTGGTGCGTGTTTAATGGCTGAACCAGATTTAGTCGCGGATTGCGTTGCGGCAATGTGTGCGGCCGTCACTATTCCCATAACTATTAAGTCACGCATTGGTATCGATGATCGCGATTCTTATGCTGAATTACTGCATTTTATAAGCCGCAGTGCCGAGGCTGGCTGTAACACCTTTATTGTTCATGCCAGAAAAGCCTGGTTAAGTGGCTTGTCTCCTAAACAAAATCGTGAAGTTCCACCATTACGTTATGAGGTGGTTTATCAGCTCAAGCAAGACTTGCCTGCTTTTGCTTTTATTCTCAATGGTGGGGTGAGCTGCTTGAATCAAGCAGAAGATATCTTGACCGATGTGGATGGTGTTATGGTTGGACGTGAAGCTTATCAAAATCCTTATTTGTTAGCCGACGTGGATCGGCGACTGTTGGGTTTTAATGCTAATCCGGTTAGTCGGCACGAGGTTATTACTCAATTGATACCTTACATCACGGATGAATTAAAAAAAGGGGTTCGATTGAATAGTATCGCTAGACATATTTTAGGTTTGTTTCATGGTGAGCCTGGGGCGCGAAGTTGGCGTCGTTATCTAAGCGAGAATGCTTGCAAAACCGGTGCCGATGAATCAGTTGTTTTGAAGGCATTAACATTCACCATTCATGATGTATACTGACAGCAATTTTTACTATCGAGATAACGAGCATGGAAGAGCAATTTGCTAAATTAATTGAATCTATCGGTGAAGATTTAAACCGTGAGGGTTTGGTTGATACTCCAAAGCGTGCCGCTAAGGCATTTAAATATTTGAACAATGGTTATGAAAAAACCTTAGAAGAGGTGCTCAACGGTGCTGTTTTTACCGCTGAAACCGAGGATATGGTCATCGTCAAAGACATTGAATTGTATTCTTTGTGTGAGCATCACTTACTACCGTTTATCGGGCGGTGTCATGTTGGCTATTTACCGCAAGGTAAAGTATTGGGTTTATCAAAGGTTGCTCGTATCGTGGATATGTACGCGCGACGTTTACAAATTCAAGAAAAGCTGACTAAACAGATTGCCGATGCGATTGAAAGCTCAATAGATGCCCGTGGTGTTGCGGTAGTTATTGAAGCAAAACATTTGTGTATGATGATGCGCGGTGTCGGTAAGCAAAATTCGGTGATGACGACTTCGGTGATGACGGGTATTTTCCGTAAACATATTAGTACCCGTTCGGAATTTTTAAACTTGCTTAATCGATAGGCACTCTATGAGCTCTCCTAATACCGGTGTTATTCTCGCTAATCTAGGTTCACCTACAGCACCGACTACGGCGGCTGTACGCAAGTTCTTAAAAGATTTTTTATGGGATCCTCGCGTAGTTAATATTCCACGGCCGATTTGGTGGCTTATTTTACATGGCGCGGTTCTGCCGTTTAGACCCGCTAAATCTGCTCAGGCTTATCGTAAAGTATGGGATGACGAAAAAGGTTCGCCGTTAGCCTTTTTAACACGTCAATTAAGTGAGAAATTAGCGCATCGTCTTAATGAGCAAGACATCGATGTGGTTTATGCCATGCGTTATGGCGAGCCGTCTATTGCAAATCAATTACTACGGTTTAAATCCTTAGGGATTAATCGAATTATCGTATTGCCGTTGTATCCTCAGTATTCTTCAACAACAACGGCTTCGGTCTATGATGACTTAATCAGTGAGCTCAATCATTGGCGGCATTTGCCTAGTTTTCAGTTTATCGGTGATTACCATCAAAACAGCGCTTATATCACTGCGATTGCGGATTCAATTAAGCAAAGTTGGGATGAGCACGGTAGAAATGAGCTACTGATGATGTCGTTTCACGGCTTACCTGAGCAGCTAACTACCTGGGGCGATCCTTATTTTCATCAATGCCATAAAACAGCGGCTTTAATTGCTGCACAATTAGAACTAAATGATAAGGAATGGATGATTGTCTTTCAATCACGGTTTGGTAAAGCCGAGTGGCTAAAGCCTTATTGTGTTAATACCTTAGAAGAGTTACCGACTCAAGGGATTAAGACCGTTGATATGATTTGCCCAGGTTTTGCTGTGGACTGTCTTGAAACCTTGGAAGAGATTGCGATGGAGAATAAAGCGATCTTCTTGGAATCCGGTGGCGCAGATTATCGTTACATTCCGGCGCTAAATGATGGCGATGCCCATGTTGATGTTTTAATGAATGTCTTGATGCAAACTTTATAAGTGCTGGCAGTCTGTAACTATTTTGCAGCACATATTGGCTAGCATAAACCTACCAGGCGGATTTTATGAACGACTTACTAACAACTTGGAAGCATGAACACTGGCCGATCATTAAATCGACACCAGCTTTAGAGCTTGGTGAAGGGGTTATTGATGAAGGAACATTCAATAGTATTGAAGTGGACAAGTTATTTGAGTCTATTAATTATGCGTCAACTACGATAGGTCAAGCCGTCTTATTCCGCTCATTAGCTCGACCGCTATCAGATATTGCAGAGATTCAAGCAAAACAATCAGCAGTTGAAGAGCTCCGTAGTCATGTCGCGTTGCGTGACGGATTGGAAAAAGTTATCGAACAGGCTGCAAGTCACGAGTCCAATTTTTATTTACTGTTATTCGGTGAATTTCATAGCTCGCTAGGTTCGATGCAAGATGTGCACGAAATAGATGGTTACGGCTATCGGCATTATAGAAAAGGCGTTCAACTATTAATCGACTTGGTTGATCAAATACAATCTCTCGATAAACCGCAAAGTCCGTATCTTAGTCAGCTTTTTGAAAGGATAACGCAGTTTTCTGAAACACACGCTTATTCTTTAATGAAAGGCCCAGTTTTTATTACCGAAAATGGTATTCAATGTAAGCAAGAGCGTAGTGACTCATGGCTACCGGCTATTATTTTTATTCCCCGTATCATTAAACCGATATTGCTCGGCGCTATTTTTGCGAGTATCTGGTTAGTCAGTCATTTTGCCCCGGAAGCGGTTTTAATTGAGATTCCAGACGAGGCCATTTTTTTAACGCCATTTAGTCTGTTATATTTTCCTCTGGTGGGTGGTTTCGATCGCGATCATTGCATGATGCCTTTGCGAAATCTTTACAAAAATTCTGAAGCAGTCGCTGATACGTTGGATGCTCTTGGACAATTGGATGAATTATTATCCTTTTTAAAATTTGCTGATCATTTTGGACATCAAACCGTGCTTCCTACCTTGGTCGAAGGGCATCATCACCGACTAAATTTAACAGACGCTAAAAATCCTGTTTTAGCAAAAACTCGTCTGGACTATGTGGGCAACGATTTGGTGTTAGATGATGAAAAATTACTGTTAGTAACAGGGCCCAACAGTGGTGGTAAAACGGCGCTGTGCAAAACCGTAACCCAAATTCAAGTGTTAGCCCAAATAGGCTGTTTTGTTCCGGCTTATTCCGCCACACTGACCGTTGCGGATAAAGTGTTTTATCAAGCCCCAGAGATCAGTCACTTAAATGACGGCGAAGGACGGTTTGGAACGGAGTTAAAACGCACTAAAGATATTTTTCTTGCGACAACAGCAAAAAGCCTAATCGTTCTGGATGAAATGTCAGAAGGAACGACATTTGAAGAAAAAATGGAATCCTCTGCTAATGTACTTAACGGCTTCTATCGCAAGGGTAATAGCACGATTCTTATTACTCATAATCATCAATTAGTTGATATGTTTGTCAAACAAAGAACGGGTGTTGCCAAACAGGTTGAGTTTGCTAACGATGCGCCAACTTACAAAATTATTCCCGGCATTTCTCGTGTTAGTCACGCGGATCGCGTTGCCAAAAAAATCGGTTTTTCAAAAGAAGACATTGACCATTATCTTGAGGACAGCCAATGAAAATAGGAACACCGCTAACAAAGAATGCAACTAAAGCTCTACTTTTAGGGAGTGGTGAATTAGGCAAGGAACTTACGATTGCGTTGCAACGATATGGTGTGGAAGTTATTGCGGTGGATCGATACGCCTATGCGCCCGCACATCAAGTCGCTCATCGTTTTCATGTCGTTGATATGACAAATATTAACGAAGTAAAAGCGTTAATAGAGAAAGAAAAGCCAGATTTTGTAATTCCAGAAATCGAAGCGATTGCTACAGCGGCTTTGTTCGATATTGAAGAACAAGGTAAATGTACGGTTGTTCCCAATGCGACGGCTATTCAATTAACGATGAATCGTGAAGGTATTAGGGTTTTAGCATCAAAACAGTTAAAAATCCCGACATCGCCTTTTGCTTTTGCCTCTTCTTATACCGAATTAACGCAAGCCGTTTCAGAAATTGGTTACCCGTGTTTTATTAAGCCAACCATGTCTTCTTCTGGTAAAGGACAATCATTAGTAAAATGTGATGAAGAATTGCAAGCCGCCTGGGAATACGCCAAGTCAGCGGGGCGAGTAGACACCGGAAAAGTCATTATTGAGGGAAAAATCGAGTTTGATTTTGAAATCACCTTACTGACAGTTAGAGCCATCAACAGCAAAGGCGAAATTCAGACTTATTTTTGTGCACCAATCGGTCATCGCCAAGAGCATGGTGATTACCGTGAAAGCTGGCAGCCACAAATTATGACAAAAGCGGCACTAAGTCAATCTCAAGCCATCGCAAAAACAATAACCGATTGCATCGGTGGCTTGGGTTTATTCGGTGTTGAGTTGTTTGTTAAAGGCGATCAGGTTTGGTTTAGTGAAATTAGCCCAAGACCCCATGATACTGGCATGGTAACGATGGTAACCCAAAAGCAAAATGAATTTGAATTACATGCTCGAGCTATTATGGGCTTACCTGTCGATACGAGATTACATTCGCATGGGGCTAGTGCCGTTATTTTAGGGGGTATTGATGCGTGCGGAGTGAGTTACCATGGGTTGGAAAATGCCTTGGCGGTTCCTGATAGCGAAATTCGTTTGTTTGGCAAGCCCGAAGCTTTTGTAAACCGTCGTATGGGAGTTGCCTTAGCGACTGCCTCGTCTATCGATGAGGCAAGAATTAAAGCGACTATTGCGGCAAACATGATCGTGATTAAAGCCGAATAACGGATGACTAATGATACTGAAATGGGTGACTGCTTTATGTTTATTGGTCTCCGCTGATGACGGATGTGCTGATATTTATAAATTCATTGATAGCAATGGACATACTTATTACACCAATTCACCCAAAACAACCCGTTATTTAGACGCTAATGGTCAGGGTTATTATGCGGATCAACCGCGTAATTTAGTATCTAAGCAAATATTCCGTTTTAAAACCCGAACCTACACGGCGAAAGACTTTACACCTCAAGCCGTTCGTTATTTTTCAGCTAACAAACGCCGTTATAGCGATCTCATCGAACAAACCGCTTTTCGGCATCAAGTAGACCCTAAGTTAGTCCACGCCGTTATTCAAACAGAATCAGCTTACAATTCGTCTGCCATTTCTTCGGCAGGTGCAATCGGCTTAATGCAATTAATGCCTGGCACGGCAAAGCGCTTTGGTGTTGATAATCCAGTTGATCCTAATCAAAACGTTGAGGGCGGAATACGGTATTTAAAACATTTATTGGGTTTATTTGACTCCAACTTAGATTTGGCGGTGGCAGCGTATAATGCGGGTGAAAATGCAGTCATCAAATATAATCATTCTATTCCGCCTTATCCTGAAACCCAAAACTACGTGAAACAAGTTTTAGCACTGTATAAGCATTAGTTCCCGGCAATAATCCCTACAAATCAATGCAGATGGCATTCATTAGCAATTTTTGACATAAAAACCATTCGCACACAGTTGTTCACTTTATTTCATGCTCGCGCCTAATTTACATTAGCCGCTCCGAGCTACAAATGTTACGTTTTTACACTATTTAATACGGCAGATTTAACCAGATGAGACCTTTTTTAAAGTGGGCAGGCGGAAAGTACAAAATAATTCATCGAATCCAGCAGGCTTTACCTAATGGAAGGCAATTGATAGAGCCTTTCGCTGGTTCGGGGGCCGTTTTTTTAAACGTCGATTTTGAAGAGTATCTGATTGCTGACACAAACGCAGATTTAATAAACCTCTACAAACAAGTTCAGGCGCACGGTAATGACTTCGCTCTCTATGCCTCTGGGTTATTTACACCAGATAACAACACCGAGGCAGCATTCTATGACCTACGAGCAGAATTCAATGCTTGTACAGACCTTGCCAGAAAATCGGCGATTTTTTGTGTACCTGAACAGACACTGCTTTAACGGACTATGCCGCTACAATTCAAAAGGTCAGTTTAATGTACCTTTTGGTCGCTATACCAAGCCAACCTTCCCGAATGTCGAGATGCTTAATTTCCACGAAAAGAGCAAGCGTGCTGTTTTTGAAATTGCAGACTTCAAAGTTATCATGGAAAAGGCGGACATCGGCTCGGTAGTGTATTGCGATCCGCCTTATGCACCATTGACAACTATGGCAAACTTTTGCAGTTACACAGAATGAATGTACTCTAAATGTTCAACAGACATTATTTGATTGCGCCAAGAATCCCATTGGGCGTGAAATTCCTAAGGTGATTAGCAATCACAATACTGATTCAACACAATCCCTGTACTCAAAACTAAAATTACATCCTTTGTGGTATTCGTTCAAAGAATTAGTATGTTTCAGCCCAGCTTCGTATATATCAGGAAATTTGTATGCAATTAACTTGGCAGCAAGCAGTTAAGGCTGGCTTGTTAAGATACGCCACTAAAAACTCAACAGTCCAAATTGAACGCAACCGGTTTTTACAGCAGGAATTGCCGAGAATCATTGTTGATACTGTTAGCGCTGGAAAAACACCATCACAAACAGTAAGTCGGGTCTTACAAGAGTTACGAGATGACGGTTTTTTGTTTTTTTCAAGCACTGGCCTGTACACATTAAATCAAGTAGTAATTAATGCATCAAGCGAAGATTTTCCTGATGACGTTTTAGAAAATGCTATTGAAAAAGGATTTCTCGAATTACCCGATGTTGTAACATCAAGCGATGATGCGGTTGTTAGAATAAGACGTGGTATGAATGCCTTGAGAAAAAAGACATTGTCTAACTATCGAAATAGTTGCGCCCTTTGTGATGTAAATGACCCAGGGCTTTTGGTCGCTAGTCACATCGCTCGCTGGGCAGACCATCCAGAAGCACGAGGTTTACTATCAAATACAATCTGCTTTTGTACACTTCATGATAAGTTGTTTGAAAATGGTTATTTTTCAATGAACGACGAATTGGAATTAATCTGGAAATCTCCCCAAACTATCAAAGTCATTGATATTTGGCGTCAACAATGTACTATCAATTTCAAATTTCCACAGACCATAAATCCAGCACTAACTTTTATCAATGAACATCGAATCCGTGTTGGCCTTTAAGGAGCAATTGTTATGAATAAAAATGAACGAATAAAATGGGCTGCTGCAATAGCAAAACGTATAAGTGATGAATGGGATGGTTCCAAACAATTTCCTGAAGATGCGGCTTTGCTAAGAGGGTATCTGCAAAAGACCCTAAGTAAAGATGGCGATGCTATTAAGTCTTTTATTGGGACGGGGATAATTGAAAATGATTATTTTAAAAAGATATAACCGCCCGCGTAGGGTGGATAAGCGTAGCGTCATCCACCGATAACCCTTATTAAGTGCTTAGGCGCTATCGCTTATGCACCCTACGCACTCGACCGATTCAAAAAATAACCGGATTTAAAATCATGACGACGATAACTTTTGATACTCTTAAATTTGTTCGTACCCTTAAATACGCGCAGGGGGAGTCAGAATTAGCCACCCAAATTGATAGACATGATGTTCGTAGAGATATAACAGACCTTGAAAATCGTATGGATACGCGATTTGAGTGCATTGACGGCGAATTAAAGTTAATGCGCTGGATGCTTGGCGTATTTTGGCTGGCGTTATTTCGCTGGTTTTAAAATATAAAAACCAATATCATCCCGTCGATTCATAATAAGGAATACAGGCTCTGCCTGCAAGTCAATACAGACAAGCAGCAACAGTAGGCGCTTTAGACGGAGCTTGCACTCCACTCGTTAATTATCAATTATTTTCCAATTAACTTTGGCCAGTGAAGCTTGAACTGGAGAAGAAGCATTCAACAGCATAGCGCCAAACGGGTTACAAACTTAAAATAAGCCAAGCTGTAACTTCGCTACTTCTGACATCATCTCCCTAGACCAAGGAGGGTCTAGCACCACCTCAACATCAACCGCACTCACGCCGGGCAATGCCCGAATACTCCTTTCTACATCGCTTTGGATAACCGGCCCCATACCACAGCCGGGGGCGGTTAAGGTCATCATCACATGCACCTCATGCTGATCGTGCTCTGTTGCCTTAACCTGACAGTGATACACCAAACCTAAATCCACAATATTGACGGGGATTTCAGGGTCATAAACCGTTTTCATCACTTCCCAGCAATTTTTTTCTACCGCTTCGGCATTGCTTTCCATTGCCAAGGTATTCAACTGCTGCACTTCTTTGCCAAGCGCGTCGGCATCAATACCGGCGATGCGTACCATATGACCATAACTGGTGATTACGGTGTAATTATCACCTAAAGCCTGATGTACCGTGACCCATTCGCCCTGTCTCAACATACCGATAGCACCATCAGGAATGGTGACGATATTGACGTCTCGGGTTAAAACTATGCTTTCTCGTTCTGCCATATCAAACTCGTTTATAAATGAAAAGTGCGGGCATCCACTAGCTGCCCCGTAACGCCAAGGCTTGCTGAGCCAAATAGATACACATAAGCTGCCGCAAGCGTCGCCATATCGGGTAATTTAGCTTTGTCTTCAGCCGGGTAGGCGCGTTTTCTTAAAGGCGAATCAACCGGCCCTGGAATAAGGACGTTGACTCTAACTTTGTTGGCGGCCATTAATTCTTCTGCCATAATTTTTGCCAAGCCTTCCAAAGCTATTTTGGCTACACCGTAACTGCCCATATACGCTTTGGCTTCCCGCGCTGAAGAATCGGAGGTAAACACAATCGCCGCGTGTTCACTTTTTTGTAAAACAGGTAACAGCATTCGACTTAATAAAAAGGGTGCGTTTAAATTAACATTCAATCCATGTCCCCAATCTTTGGTCGGCACTTGGGCAATGGGTGTAAACGCTGTAAATTCAACCGCCGAATGTAGCAGGCCCTGTAAAGCTCCGTATTTGTCTTCAATGCGATCGACTAATTCCTGATAGTCGTTTTCATTAGCTCCGGCCAAATCGAATGGATACATGATGGGAGTTGGCGCTTTTGCCGCAACAATGGCATCGTAAACGACTTCCAACTTAGCTATATTTTTGTCCAGCAAAATAATATGTGCCCCTTGTTTTGCTAAACTCAGTGCCGCTGTGCTACCTAGACCGCCACCTGCGCCGGTGATTAAAATAACATGATTTTTTAATGACATAAGGCTGAATCAATCCAGTTAGCAAGGTGTTTAGGCGTTGCGATTAACGCATCCGCTCCCCAAGTTTCGGGGGTGTCTGTGGGCTTTAAGTAACCATAAAGCGCGGCTAAGGTTTTCATTTGCGCTGCTTTGCCAGCCGTAATATCGTGGCTCGCATCACCAATATAAACACATTCCAAAGGATTAGTCTGGGCTTGTTGGCAGGCCGCCAGCATGGGTTCAACATGCGGTTTAGGATTAGCTGTCGTGTCACCACTGATGATACACGCCGCGCGGTGAGTTAAATTGAGTGCCGCCATCAAAGGTTGCGTAAAACGTTCGCGTTTATTCGTGACAACCCCCCATTTCAAACCACGCGCATCAAGGCTTGCCAGTAAGTCCGGAATGCCTTCAAAAAAACGACTGTATTCAGCAATATTGCGTTGATAACAATCCAACATGGTAGTCAACAGTAGGGCACGAAGAGGTTCTGGTACCTCATCATCCAAACTTTTATCGATCATTGCCGCAGCGCCGTAAGAAATAAAGGGCTTAACCTGAGCTGGATCAGCCTTGGCAAAACCGTGTTGCAACAAGGCAATATCTAAACAGTCGAGTAAATCTGGCGCGGTATCAACGAGTGTTCCGTCTAAATCAAATAACACACAGGATAATTTGAAATTCATCATACATTTACTCGGAACGGCGATAAGCCGCAAGATAATTGACCTTAATGTCTTTACCCAAACGAAAGCGTTTGCTAATGGGGTTGTACTCGATGCCAATCATACCTTGCAACTCTAAGCCAACCGTTCGCGCAGTTTGACTGAGTTCAGAGGGTTTGATAAAGGTTTTAAAGTCGTGCGTTCCTTTAGGTAGCATTTGCAATAGGTGTTCCGCAGCAAGAATAGCAAAAACATAGGCTTTAGGCTGGCGATTCAGGGTTGAAAAAAACACCATTCCACCTGGTTTAACCAATTTTGCACAAGCGGCGATAATTGAGCCTGGATCTGGCACATGCTCAAGCATCTCCATGCAAGTGACATGATCGAAACTGGCTGGCTGTTGTTCTGCTAAAGCTTCTGCACTGATGTGTTGATAATGAGCGCGAATACCGGTTTCAAGTCCGTGTAAATCGGCAATATCAACCAAATCGGCACTAAGATCTATGCCCATAGCATCCGCACCTTGCCGAGCCAATGCCTCTGTCAAAATACCGCCACCACATCCCACATCGACAATCCGCTTGCCTTCAATTTGGGCATAACGGCGAATAAACTCCAGACGTAGCGGGTTAATGTCGTGCAAGGTTTTAAATTCACCTTGTGCATCCCACCACCGCTCCGCCTTAGAGCCAAACTTGTGGATTTCGTGAGCATGTACGTTTTCTGTTGCAGTCATGAGTGTAGAACCATAAAAATTGATGCGTATAGTTTACTATATCGCTGGGTTATTAGTAGAGGTTTAATAGCGGTGTAAGTATTCACCGCCCCTTTAATTTGAAGGTGCGGAATAAGTACAGAGCGGTTACTGAATGTGATTCAACGGGTAACGCGCTATTTTAACCGACATTACAGACTCTAAATTTATTTTACCGATGATAACTTATTATTTTTACACAGCCTAGGTAACGCGCATGGTGTCAAGTCATAGCGAAATCTGAATAATTACAATCACTCATCACGTGTTTATACCGCGATGGGGTCATTCAAAAAAACACTCTAATAGCAGATGTTTAAGAAGGCTATGGTAAAGTAGGGCAATTAGGCTCACGCTGTCACGGCAACTTCTCGTTATTTAAAGAGTAAAAAGTGTTATGAATGAAGAATTTGATTATGAATACGAATATGATGAAAATGGCGAAATCGTTTATTACGCGATTCGTCCTAATAAAACTCAGCTAAAAAAAGATATTGCCGTGCTGTTTGCATTGGCTGAAAAAATGTCAACACTAACCCCCGTGCAATTATCCCGACTGGAACTGCCTGAAAACATACTTAAGGCGGTTCTTGAGGTCTCAGGTATGCCGCATAAAGGCGCACGCAAACGCTTATTAAAATTTATCGCCGGACAATTGCATAAAATAGATGTTGATCCTATTAACGAAAAACTAGCTCGATTAGAAAATAGAAGTGCCCATGCCATTAGAGAGCATCATATTGTCGAACGCTGGCGTGATCGACTTATTTCCGGCGGTAATGAGGCACTCGCGACATTACTAGATGAACAACCGGAAGCTGATAGACAACATTTAAGACAGTTGATCCGTAATGCACAAAAAGAGGCGGAAACCAATAAACCGCCTAAATCTTCTCGCCTTATTTACCGGTATCTCAAACAGTTATTCAATTTTGAATCAGAAGAAATAGAGGGGGAGATTAATGATACAGAATAATAACGTTTACTCTTTCAACATTCGTTTTGATAACTTTTCCGGGCTACCAACGTAAAAAAGGACATAGTCAGCCATTCTCATTATCACATTCAACGTAAATGAGGAGAGCAGGCCCGCAAGTCAATACAGGCAAGCACCAACAGTAGGCGCTTTAGGCGGAGCTTGCACTCCACAGGTCATAGTCTATCCACGCTGTCTCGTACCGGACACTCAAACAAGGGCTTAACCTTTAACTATGTCCCGCGTTAAGTCGGTAGCCGCTTTGGGCAAATGCTCGAGTAAGGTAAAATGGCACTCAGCAATGGACTAAACCGCTATCACATAATATGGTGTTGACTCTATTGCTTATAGACACCTTGATAAAAATAACCCCAATGAGGAATTTCCATGAATAAAAAATTGATTTTGGCTATTGCCCTGTTAGTTTCAAACAACGCGTTTGCTGGTGCTGATCATTATTTGTTGCGTGATGGTAATCATGTGCAGCATTTAAAAATTGCTAAGTTAGGTGATGATCTGCTGATCACGGCAGATGTCGATTTTGAGCCTAATGCCAACGAACAAAATGCCCATCCCTGTTCGGCGGATATTAACGGTGTTGGCAAGCTGTTGGCTGAAAACGAGTTGGTTTTAAAGAAACACTCTGAGAGTGAGGCGAGCTATTGCGAGTTAAAAATCCATTTAAGCCCTAATGGTGCAAAAGTTGAGCAATCAAAAGACTGCGATAATTTTGCACCGGGTATTTGCCGTTTTGCTACTGATAGCAAAGAGATGGTGTTGGTTAAATAGGATTGTGCTCGTTCCTAATCGCTGCTTTAGGAACGAGCGTAAAGGCACTTATGCGCTGATGCCGCCTTGTGTTAAATGGCTGGGCTCTAGCAATTTCTCTAACTCGGTACGGCTTAAATCGGTCATTTCTGCGGCAACGTCAATAATCGGACGACCTTGTTTATAAGCGGCTTTGGCAACTTCAGCGGCTTTGGCGTAGCCGATAATGGGATTTAAGGCGGTGACTAATATAGGGTTTTTGGCGAGTGCTTGGTCTAAGTTGTCTTCTCTGACGGTAAAGCCAGCAATGGCTTTATCGGCCAGCAAATGACTGACATTGCCGAGTAAGGTGATGCTTTGCAAAATGTTGTAGGCAATGACGGGCAACATGACGTTTAATTGAAAACTGCCCGATTGTCCAGCAATCGTTATAGTGGTGTCGTTGCCGATTACTTGTGCGGCAACCATTGCGGTGGCCTCGGGAATAACGGGATTGACTTTGCCCGGCATGATGCTGCTACCGGGTTGCAAGCTGGGTAATTCAATTTCACCCAATCCCGCTAAGGGCCCTGAATTCATCCAGCGCAGGTCGTTGGCGATTTTCATCAAACTGACCGCGATAACTTTCAGTTGTCCGGATAATTCTACTATTGCATCTTGGCAGCTGAGGCTTTCAAAAAATGAGCTATTGGGCTCAAAAGCTAAGCCGGTTTGCTGGCTGAGTGCTTGAGCAAATTGCTCAGCAAACTCAGGATGTGCATTGATTCCTGTACCTACGGCTGTGCCACCTTGCGCCAGTCGATAAACTCTTGGTAAGGTGGCATTAATCCGCGCAATGCCGTTGCGGATTTGTAAGCCCCACCCGCCGAGTTCTTGGCTCATACGCACTGGCATGGCATCCATTAAATGGGTGCGTCCGGTTTTGGTGACGTGATTTAAGGCGACCGCTTTTTGTTCAATGGTTTCTGCCAGATGCAATAAGCCAGGCAGCAAGGTATCCCGACAGGCTAAGGCGGCACTGACATGAATGGCGGTTGGAATAACATCATTGCTACTTTGTCCTTGGTTGACATGATCGTTGGCACTGACGGTTTGTCCGATCGCTTGGCTTGCCAACTGTGCAATCACTTCGTTGACGTTCATGTTGGTGCTGGTTCCAGAGCCGGTTTGAAAGACGTCTATGGGAAATTGCTCGGCGTGTTGTCCGTCAATGAGATGCTGAGCCGCATCGATAATCGCTTTGCCAAGCTTAGGTTCTAATTCCCCTAACGCCATATTAACCGTTGCCGCGACTTGTTTTAGCAAGGCGACCGTTTTGATGAACGAGGCAGGCATGGCAATGCCGCTAATGGGGAAATTGTCTATCGCACGTTGGGTTTGTGCGGCGTACAGCGCGTTAATTGGTACGTGTAACTCGCCCATGCTGTCTTTTTCTAATCGATATTCGGTCATAATGATGTCCTGTATGAATGTGCTAATTTCGGCTAACTCAAAAGGCCAGCCTAGGTCTGTTTGGGTTTTGGGGTGAAATAATACGGGAATGCGTATGGCATATTGTGCTTGCCAATGTTCGGCCTCGGCAATATCAATCTTTTCAACTTGCACGCCGGCTTGATGACTTATCGCTTGTGCAACAAGTGCTTCTGCTTGCTCGCACAAATGACAGGCAGCTGTCCCTAATAATAGAAAGTGATTCATGCGTGCTTGGTGATTTTGTCTAAGTAGCCCATGAGCAGCGCGGAGATGACTAGGGTGAGATGTATGACAACATACCAGAGTAGTTTGTCATTCTCGGTTGCGTTGATGTTCATGAAAATTTTGAGCAAATGAATGGATGAAATCGCCACAATGGAGGAGGCGACTTTAATTTTCATTGAGCCATAATCATGCGTCCCCAGCCACTCCAATTTTTCGGTTGTCTCGCCAATATCTAGACGGGATACAAAATTTTCATAACCGCTAAACATGATAAGTACAATCAGACTGCCGACTAAGGTCAGATCAATCAGGGTGAGTAAGGTGAGGATAAAATCGGTTTCGCCGATTTCAAAAAGATGGGGGATAAACTCATAAAGCTCTTGGAAGAACTTAACGAAAAGCGCCATTAATATCAGGCTCATGCCTAAATAAATCGGTGCTAAAATCCAGCGACTAGCGTATATGAGTCGCTCCATGCTGTGTTCAATGCTTTGCTTAAAGCTCATTTTTTTATCCCCTCTTTGTAATAATTAGCGGCTTTTGCGTAAATTGAAGCTTTTACTCGACCTGGCTTCTGGTTTAACCGTAGCGGTAGCGGGTTTTTCTTTGGTCATTCCCGCAAATTCAAACAGTAAATCCAGTTCTGATTCAGCCAGTTCATAATGTTTGCCAGCCGGTAAATATTCAGGAAGTACAACCGGCCCATAACGGACGCGCATTAATCGACTAACAACCACATTTTGTGACTCCCATAAGCGTCTGACTAAACGATTGCGTCCTTCGCTGACTATCACGTAGTACCATTTGTTTGCGCCTTCGCCGCCGTTAAAATGGATCTCTTTGAATTTAGCTAAACCATCTTCTAATTCAACACCTTGCTGTAAGCTGGCTAAGGTCTGCTCCGGCACATCACCTAAAATACGGACAGCATATTCACGTTCAACTTCTGAGGAGGGGTGCATTAATCGGTTGGCTAATTCGCCGTTATTGGTCACAAGCAAAAGCCCAGAGGTATTAATATCTAATCGCCCCACCGCAATCCAGCGCCCGACGGCTAACTCCGGTAAGCGGGAAAAAATAACCGGGCGACCTTGTGGGTCACTGCGGGTGACAATTTCACCCGTCGGCTTATGGTAAAGCAAGACACGCGAGGTTTGACCGCTGAATTTTTCCCAATCGACTCCCCGTTCATTAATTTGCAGATAATCACCCGCTCTGAGGCGTGTGCCAAGTGTGGCTTGAACGCCGTTGACTTTGACACGACCTTCTTCCATCCAGCGTTCAATTTCTCTGCGTGAGCCCAATCCGCCTTGGGCTAAAAGCTTTTGTATTCTTACGCCAGTGGTTGCCGCATTAGTGGGCTTATCGGCGAGTAGCGCTTGAGTTATTTCTGGCGTTTGAGTCGCACTTTTAGGTTTTTTTCGTAGCGGCTTACGTTCATGAGTCGCACTGGAATTGGGGAATGGTTTTTTGTTTTTCACTCGTTGCCTGCTAGGGTTGGGGTTTCTGCTAAAGACTCAAAACGCTGTAGCGTTGGCAGCTCATTGAGCGTGGTTAAATTAAAATAATCTAAAAATTGTTTGGTCGTGCCTAATAAAGCCGGACGACCAGGGACTTCTTTGTGCCCCACCACGCGCACCCATTCGCGCTCCAAGAGGGTTTGTATGATGCTGGAGCTAACACTTACGCCGCGTATATCTTCAATATCGCCGCGTGTTACGGGTTGATGGTAGGCAATGATTGCCAGGGTTTCTAATAAGGCTCGGGAATATTTAGGCGGCTTTTCTGCAAAAAGTGTAGCAACCCAGTCTGAAAATTCAGCTCGGACTTGAAAACGGTAGCCGCTCGCCACTTGTTTTAGCTCAATCGGGCGTGTTTGATAATCTTCAGTAATCAAAGCAATCGCCTGTTGTATATCGTTGAGATCGGGTTTGTCAATTTCTGGAAAAATCTGCTGAATTTGTTTACACGTCATGGGTTGTTTGGCGGCAAATAAAATCGCTTCGACAATTTGCTTATAGTTCATATTGCCTTCCGTCTGCCAGGTCACGGTCGGCATCGCCGTTGCTAGGGGGTTGAGCGTTCTACGCTTTGTCCTTAATTTAGCATAAGGACGCGGCTTAACCGGTGTCGTTAAAACAGGTTCAGTAATTGCCAGCGCTTCTTTAATGGGGGCGGGCGTAATGATTTTCGGCTGTGCATCGGCTTTGGGTTTAGTCGTTCGTTTCGGTTTGACTGGCTCGGGCGGCTCTAACTCGGATGGCATCAAAGGGCTCGGGCTGGATAATTTCGATGAGTCGTTCTTTGCTGAGTTCGAGGATGGCCAAAAACGCGACAACGGCTCCGGGACGACCTTCTTTTCTGATAAATAATTGCGGGAAAAGGAGGCTATTTTCTCCTTCAAGTTTTGCCAAAATGGTTGCCATTCGTTCACGTACTGATAAAGCTTCTTTGGTAATTTGGTGGTGGCTATGTTGTTCGACGCGCTTTAGCACATCTTGAAAAGCCAGGAATAGTTCATTTAATTGGACATCGGGCAATGCACGTTTTACGGTTAATGCTGACACATCCACTTCGACGGCAACGATTTCGCGCTCCATTCTGGGCAGTTGGTCTATCTCGTAGGCGGCATTGCGGATGCTTTCGTATTCTTGCAAGCGGCGGATTAATAAAGCTCGGGGGTCTTCTTCCTCATCTTCGATTTCTGTTTGTCTGGGCAGTAGCATTCTGGATTTTATCTCTGCCAAAAGTGCTGCCATGACTAAGTATTCGGCGGCCAGTTCAATATTTAATAGCCCCATAAGTTCTATATAATTAATGTATTGGCGCGTTATTTCGGCAATTGGGATATGGACGATATCAAAGTTTTGCCGTTTGATTAAATACAGTAATAAATCCAGTGGGCCTTCAAAGAGTTCTAAAAAAACTTCTAGGGCATCGGGTGGAATATATAAATCTTCAGGTAATTGGCTAAAAGGTGTCCCATT
Organism: uncultured Methylococcaceae bacterium; assembly: GCA_903945375.1. Taxonomy (GTDB): domain Bacteria; phylum Pseudomonadota; class Gammaproteobacteria; order Methylococcales; family Methylomonadaceae; genus Methylovulum. Next base: position 50,168 of record CAJAVP010000086.1, read on the forward strand.
AACTTTGGCAAAGACATTTTCTGTGGTTAATGCCGTTTCTAGTCGCGCTTCATTTTGCACTTACAATCCAGCGATAGAATAAAACACATTTTGGGCAATATACATGGGATATTCCAAAATGATGTTTAATACTTTGAAATATAACAGCGCAATTAAAATATAAAAACCGTAAGGCTCTAGTCGGTTGTATTGCCAAGCCAGCCGGTGTGGTAAGAGTCCCGTTAAAATGCGACTCCCATCCAATGGCGGAATGGGGATGAGGTTAATCAGCGCCAATACCAAATTGATAGAGATGCCCGCCGCGCCAGTGTAAATTAATGGCAAGGTAATGACCTCAACGCCAATCAATATGCCTAAGCGAGCTAATAATGCCCACGCCGTCGCCATGAGTAAATTGGCAATAGGGCCAGCGGCGGCAACAACCGCCATCGCGTGCAATGGATTTTTAAAGTTTCTAGCATCGACAGGCACGGGCTTTGCCCAACCGAAAATAAAGCCAGTGCCGGTCATTAATAGCAAGCCGGGTAAGATGACGGTGCCAAACCAATCGATATGTTTAATGGGATTAAGCGTCAATCGACCTTGGCTAGAGGCGGTGTTGTCACCAAATTTCTTGGCCATCCAGCCGTGCGCGACTTCATGAACCGTAATCGCAAAAACAACGGGCAAAATCCATACAACAATGCGCTGTATTAAACTCAAGTCATTCATCACGTTTTTTCCTCAATTGAGTAGATTGGCAATACCTTTGCCTTGTCTGATGACGACCGGACCATTGCTGGTAAATTCAATCACCGTGGTTTGTTCAAATTCGATAATGCCAGCATCAAGCACTAAATCCAATTCATGATCGAGTTTGTCGCGAATGTCATACGGGTCGGTTAAGGCGGTGTCTGCATGAGGTAAAATGAGGGTAGAGCTGAGTAAGGCCTCATCCAGCTCGCGTAACAGGACGGCAGCGACTTGGTGATCGGGTATCCGAATACCAATGTTTTTTTTCTTGGGATGCTGTAGTCGGCGGGGGACTTCTTTGGTGGCATCTAAAATAAATGTGAAAGGCCCGGGAGTTAAAGCTTTAATCAAACGGAAAGCGTCATTACCAATTTTGGTGAAATTGGAGACTTGCGTAAGGTCTTTACAAACCAATGCAAAATCATGTTTATCGTCCAATTGCCGAATGCGACGGATTTTATCCATCGCTTGTTTATCGCCAATATGACACGCTAACGCATACGAAGAATCGGTTGGATAGGCGATTACTCCACCTTGCTGGATAATATCAACAGCACGATGAATTAAACGTAATTGTGGGTTTTCAGGATGAACTTCAAAATATTGGGCCATATGGGGTATCACACTCAGGCTAATCAAGCTCAGATTATAGCGCAAATCCCCCTTGACTTGCAGCAGTAATGCCTAAACTCAAGAATTATGGTGTGCGGTCTTTACAATATTGCTCAACAGGTTCTACCGTGGGCAGCTTGTAAATGACCTGAACACGCTCGTCTAAATGACAAGGTAAAATATAACCTATCGCTCCGGCGGTGCTGGTTACAAAACGCAGCATGGCTTCCTCGGAGGCAACCACGTGCGGTGGCACAATTCCTTGGAAATATTGTTCATTCCAATAGGTCTCAAGAGCTTCGGGGCGTTTTTTGAACAAGCTGAGCGAAAAGGCTTGGCGCAATGGATGCTCAGTACCTAAATTGAGGGGTATCCAACGCACCCCAGCATCATTCAACAAGGATTTTCTCAAAAAAATATTCTCCAGTTTTTTCGTGCTGAAGTCTTTTAGTGCGCTGTTAGGTTGCGTTATCACCAAAATCTCATCCGCAGCAGCGTAAGATAAGGTCACGGCAGCGGCTGACAGGGTAATCACCTGAATCAGCCTTGGTAAAAATAATGCTATCATCAAAAGAACATTGAAATCGAAGTAAAAAAGCCGCTAGGCGCCACATATTGATTTTGTTCGCCGAACAAATATTCCGCTTTAATAACTAAAGGCGTGAACGGTCGCCAAGCGATACCACCTACGCCGATATGGGTATCAGTCGGGATGTATCGATGGATACCGTTGACATATTCATAGCGCCCAATGACAAAGATTTGCTCGATGATAGGAATAACGCTTTGTAGATAGAGACCTTGTTCATCACCTTGGTTATCTTGGGCGGTACGATAAATTGCTTCCATTTCAACTTCATATCCGTCTTTTTTCCAAAGTAAATCAACACCAAATAAATTATTTCTGGTTTTATGGGTGATTGAGCGATTTTTATAATCCAAAAATGAAGCACCTAGCTGTAATTGTTCGGTAATATCAAAGGTCACTCGGCTGCCGATTGCATTTTCAAAGCCCAATTGGTTATCAAGCACATCGAGTTCTTCAGAGTTATCCGCGTAAAAACTAATATCTAAGTTATGATCGTTAATATCAACTTTCTGGCTGAGCATGAACCCGCTGGCATGTGAGGTAAATAAGCGTCGTTCAGTGACTAAGGGGCGCGTGGTTGTCCATATCAGTGGGGCGGCATGAGTGACATTCCAGCGACCCACGGGTGTTAAAAATTTGCCGAGTCGCAAGGTGGTCGATTCCGTGGCTAACAGGTCAACATAAAGTCGTTCTGCGCGTACGACATGTTCTATTTTGTCGATACCGGTAGTGGATAGCCAATCATTAAGGTCAATTTCAGAAAAAAATCGTATGCGTTGATGGGGTGACCAGGTAAAGAAAAAACCTAATTCATCTAAGGCGGTTTTATTTTGTATGAATTCTGGCTGTTGATACGAGGCGTTAAAATATCCGCCCAAGTTCACATTGGCCGCCGGCCAACTGAGTCCGCGTCCCCATTGGTAAGAAAGTGGGAAATGAAATTCGGTGTTATCGGCAAAAGTATAAGTAAAATTGCCCAACAGCAGATAAGATAACAAAACAGTGAGAGGCTTTAAACGCTTGAACATAGTGCTTTTGATTTAAACAAAGGGAGTATGAATGACTATCCGCTATACATTACTGATGTCTTATCTGTTGATTAGTCTAGCATCAGCCTTGCTGATTACCTTAATGATTTTCGTCCATCTACGGGAAATTTTACGCGCTGAAATTGAAGAAAAGCTTAAATCGCAAGCGACAACGATAATGCAACAAATTGATACGACCTTATTTGAGCGCATGGAAAACATGGCCATGTGGAGCAGTTTAGAGGTTATGCAAGAAGTCCGCATTCGCGATGTCGATAAACGTCTGTCTCATTTTTTAAATGAATTACACACCGGTTACGATGGTGTGTATGAGCAGATTTTTGCGGTGGATCAGCGTGATGAAACGGTGTCTGCCAGCGATGCCAAAATGATTGGTACGCGCTATCCGCAAGCGCGTCCTTGGCTGACGGCGACACACAACAACCATACGCATTCTTTGCAACATCTGGATGCCCATGATGAAAAATTGTATTTTTCTATTCCCATTGAAGATGCTTTTGCCAGTGGTGTACTAGGGCGATTGTATGCGGGGTTCGATTGGAAAGAAATATTCCGATTATTGGATGCGCCGCTGCCATTTACTGCCGATGCACAATCGTATGCTCTATTGGTTGATCAAGAGGGTCGTATTATTGCCAGTTCATCGGAGCTGCGTAATCAAACGTTTCAATTTCAGCGTTTGCCGGACATTTTACAATTGATGACAACGCCCAATGGCTCACTAACCACTCAGGCGGATTTTCTCAATAATGAATATGTCCTCGTGGGCTATGCACGATCGCCCGGCTATCGTACGTTTAAAGGATTTGGCTGGACGGTTTTGATTTTACAACCCAGCCGTAGTGCGTTTGCGCCAGTGTGGGATTTATGGCTAGCGATTTTAGTCTTTTTATGTCTTACCTTGATATTAGGTGTGATCGTATCGTTTTGGATGTCGGCAAAAATTGCGCGTCCAATTGTGCGGCTGGCGGAGTTTACCCGCGAGTTTATGCAAGGCAAACAAGTGGCGTTGCCCCATATAAAATCCAGTCGAGAATTGGAGGAATTAAGTACACAATTTGCGCTGATGATTGATAATCTCGAACAATCTCGGCAAGATTTGGTGCGTGTTGCTAAATTGGCCGTTATTGGTGAAATGGCGGCCAGTATGGCGCATGAAGTGCGAACCCCTTTAGGTATTTTGCGCTCTTCGGCACAAATTTTACAACGCGAGCCAGGTCTGACCTCAATTGGACAGGAAATGACTGACTTCATCCTCAGTGAAACGCAACGCTTAAATGAATTGGTGACGACCTTGCTGGAATGTGCAAAACCGAGGCCGCCACAGCTCAGTCCACAAAATTTACAACATGTGATTGGACATACCATTGAGCTTTTACAAAGCCAAGCGGACGCGAAACACGCCACACTGGTCTTGCAACCTTGTCTCAATGAGCCATTATTGTCTTGCGACCGCGATCATCTTATTCAAGTTTTTCTAAATTTAATCATGAATGCACTGCAACACATTGACAACGGAGGGCGTGTTGAATTGGCTATCCATGAGCATGAGGACTGCCTCGAGACGTTGATTAGTGATGACGGGGCAGGCATTCCAGATGATAGAAAAGCTAAAGTCTTTGAGCCCTTTTTCACTCAGCGCAAAGAGGGCATCGGCTTAGGCTTGACTGTTGTTCAGCAGATTATTTTTGCTCATCATGGTAAAATTTTTGTCACTGACAGTGCATTAGGCGGCGCTTGCTTTCATGTTCTGTTACCCATTTCTCCCGCCGGAAACTAAAACCATGCCCCAACAAAGTATTCTTGTCGTTGATGACGAAGCAAAAATGCGTCGTCTGTTAGAAATCATGCTCACGCAAATGGACTATGAAATTCTGCAAGCCGCCGATGGTATGGAGGCTTTAGAGCAACTGACAAGTCATGCTGTTGATTTAGTCATTACAGATTTGCGAATGCCGCGTTTAGACGGGATTGGTTTGTTGCGGCAATTGCGCGAACAACACAATGATATTCCGGTTATTGTCGTAACGGCTTACGGTACAGTTGAAAGTGCCGTAGATGCCATGAAATACGGTGCCAGCGATTATATCGTCAGACCATTTGAAATGGATGCGGTGCAAGCGGCTGTGCAACGGGCGTTAAAACTGGGCAAAGTGCAGCGAGAAAACCGCTATTTACGTCAAGAAATGGAGCAAGGTTGGCGCGGCTTTATCGGTTCTAGTTCAGCAATGAAGCAGATTTATACTCAAATCGAGCAAGTCGCTCCTACCAAAACCGGCGTGTTAATCCAAGGTGAAACCGGCACTGGCAAAGAATTGGTTGCACGCGCAATCCACAATGCGTCACCACGAGCGCAATCTTTGTTTGTTTCCATCAATTGCGCGGCGATTCCAGCGGATATTTTAGAGAGTGAGTTATTCGGTTACAGTAAAGGCGCGTTTACTGGTGCCAATAAAGAGAGAATAGGCAAATTTGAATTGGCAGATGGAGGAACCTTGTTCCTCGATGAAATCACAGAAATGGATTTTAATATTCAAGCCAAATTATTGCGCGTATTGCAAGAGCGCACCTTGGAGCGCTTAGGGAGTAATCGTACCATTGCGGTTGATGTGCGCGTGATTGCGGCATCCAATCGCAATCCGCGCCAGGCCATTCTTGACCAGAAGCTGAGAGAGGATTTGTTTTATCGGCTTAATGTTTTTACCATTGCGCTACCGCCATTAAGGGATCGACTGGATGATATTTTGCCTTTGGCGCGATATTTTTTGGAAAAACATGCCAAAGAATTTGCTTTTCAATTTAATGGCATTGAAGACGATGCGGCACAATGTTTAAACGCATACGCTTGGCCGGGTAATGTGAGGGAGTTGGAAAATATGATGGAACGTGCGATTGTGTTAAGCGGTGGCAAGACCATTAGCATTGGACATTTATCCAGCGATATTTTGGAAGATGAAGTGCAAGTAGGGAAACACGTAACAAACAACATCGCAGATAGTGCCCATGAGCCGCTATCAGGTCGCTTAGGACTAAATATTCAAGTTGAGCAACTGGAGAAGCGACTGATTCAAGATGCTTTACAAAAAACCGGAGATAATAAATCCAAAGCCGCTCAATTGCTGGAAATTAGTGAACGTTCATTATGGTACAAGATAAAAAAATACATGTGACCGAGGGCTTAGGAATGAGCATGGAATAACTTAGGCAAGCACTAACAGTATAGCCGCACACAGTTGTTCACTTTATTTCATGTTCAGACCTTATTTGAAAATCAAATGCTCTTGAGTTTCGAGTAGATAATCCCCTAATTCATCGTTAAAACGGTCAAATTTTATGCCGTATTCGGTAGGAGAGGTGGTGGAAATCCTGATAACTGTGCCTTGTAACTGAAATTCTTTACCTGATTTGAAGCGCAGTGATAGTTTTATTTTTTTTCTAAGTGTAAGTTTTCGTTGACACTCAATCAGCAAGCCTTTGCTAGAGATATCGAGCAGCTCAACCCGAGAAACTCTCCCCAATTCAAACAAATGCAAGCCACTAATTGAGACCGTAATATCTTTGCGAATGTAGCGAGTTGCAACACGGTGGTTTTTTGCGAGACCTATTTCGGGTAAGTGGATGGGTATCCTTGTCTCGTTATCACAGTCCAAAATCACATTCTTTCTCTTTCAAATTATAGGGGACAAGAATAACCCAAAATGGGCAAAGACGCTTAGTTTCGGTGGAATTTTATATAGGCTTTTGAAAAAATTGCAATAATTAAGTGATCAATCCGCTAAAATTAGGACTATTAACTTTTCAATTTTTGCTAGTGAATTTCGTCATGTGTCGTTCAATTCTAACTTTATTTTGGTTTTTATTTATTTTTCAGTCAGTTGCAAATGTTTCCGTAGCAGCAAATGCCGAACAAGTTATCCATATCGCCTATCTGACACGCGAACAAATACCATCAGCGGCTATGTCTAATCTTGATCCTTTTGTGCCTAATAAGGGCTTTGACGGCGCACAATTAGCAATACTCGACACGAATACAACAGGCAAGTTTACACATCAAAATTATGTACTGCATCCCTTTACGCTAGCCATTGATGGCAGTCTGGTTGATATCGTTGCCCAACAAATTGCCGGCAAATTTGATTTGCTGATCGTACTATTGCCAAGCCAAGATATTACTACCCTGGCTGATTTGCCGGCGGCTAAAGCGATGTTGATTTTTGATGCAGCCAGTCGTGATGACGCATTGCGTAATGAGGCGTGCCGCGCCAATGTGCTTCACTTATTGCCTAGTCGCGCGATGCGAGCTGATGCCCTAGGGCAATATTTGATGAAAAAACGCTGGCATAAATGGTTTTTGGTCGTGGGGTCTGCGCCAGAAGACCAATTGGCAGCGGAAGCACTTAAACGAGCTGCCAAGCGTTTTAACATGAAAATTGTTGCTGAAAAAAATTGGGAACATACGCCCGATGCGCGGCGTACGGCACAAGCGGATGTGGCTGTGTTTAGTCAAGTGGATGAGGATTATGACGTGTTAGTCGTTGCCGATGAACAAGGCTTGTTTGGTGAATATTTGGATTATCGAACCTGGATACCTAGACCGATTGTCGGCACACAAGGTTTGACAGCAACGGCTTGGCATCCCACTCATGAGCAATGGGGCGCGAGCCAAATTCAAAACCGTTTTCAAGCCTTGGCGGGGCGCTGGATGAGCGAGCAGGATTATGGCGCTTATTTGGCCGTTCGCGCCATTGGTGAGGCCGCAACACGAACGCACAGTAATCAATTACAGCCAATACGCGATTATCTTTTCAGCGACAAATTGGCGTTACAAGGCTATAAAGGTAACCCGTTGTCATTTCGGGCTTGGGATGGGCAATTACGTCAACCGATTTTATTAGCAGCGCCCCGTTCACTGGTTGCGGTCGCGCCTATTGAAGGTTTTTTACATCCTAAAACAGAACTGGATACCTTAGGGACTGATCAACCTGAATCACATTGTCATTGGAATCACTAAATCATGAATAAATGCCTTGTAAGTTTATTATTGTTAGCCAACGTTATGTCGGCGTCGGCCGAAACTGTTTTTGTCACCCTAGAAAAAGATAATGCCGTAGCGGTTGTTGATCCGCTTGAGGGCACTTTGCTGAAAACCATTCCCATTGGTCAGCGTCCACGCGGCATTGCTTTGAGTCCTGATAATAAATTATTGTATGTTGCGACCAGCGATGACAACACTATCAAAGTCTTTGATAGCGATACGCTCAACGAACGTGCGAAGCTGCCATCCGGCAAAGATCCTGAGACATTTGCATTAAATCCGGTCGGCGATAAGCTGTATGTTTCTAACGAAGATGACAGCATGGTCACGGTAATTGATACGGCGAAAAACAAAGTCATCAAACAAATTAAGGTGGGGGTTGAGCCCGAGGGAATTGCTGTAAGTCCAGACAATCACTGGCTCATCAGTGCCTCTGAAACAACCAACATGGTGCATTGGATTGATATTAAAACGCATGAAATTGTCGAAAATACTTTGGTGGATACGAGGCCACGTGCCGCGTCGTTCACTGCGGATAGTCAACAGTTATGGGTCAGTTCTGAAATGGCAGGAACAGTGACGGTTTTTGATACCCCATCGAGACAATTAGTCCAGACGATTCATTTTGAAATCCCAGGTATCAGCTCGGATAAAATTCAGCCAGTGGGCATCGCCATAGATCAAAGTCGGCGGTTCGCTTATATCGCCTTAGGGCCAGCTAATCGCGTGGCGGTGGTTAATGCACAAACTTTCCAAGTGGAAAAAATGCTGTTGGTGGGGGCTCGTGTTTGGAATTTGACTTTTTCACCCGATCAAAAACGGCTATACACCACCAATGGCTTAAGCAACGATATATCCATCATTGATCTTGACAGCCAAACAGTGACGAAATCAATCGGTGTGGGTAATTATCCTTGGGGCGTGGTGGCAAAACCATGAGTTTACATTCGGCGTTATCAGTTGAAAATTTAAGTTTTTCCTACGGAGCTCATAAAGCCTTATCTCAGCTTAGTTTTAGCATTCAACCTAGCCAATGTACCTTGCTGTTAGGGCCCAATGGGGCGGGTAAAAGTACGTTATTCGCCTTGATTACGCGACTTTATGATACAAGAGCAGGTCAGATTCATTTATGTGGCTATGATATTAAACGGCAAACGCGTCAGGCGTTGGCGCAATTAGGCATTGTTTTTCAACAAACGACCTTAGATATGGATTTGTCGGTGCTACAAAATTTGCATTACCACGCAGCGCTTTACGGCATGAGTCGTAAATATGCTAATAGTCGTATCCAAGAAGAGCTAGAACGTTTAAATATGTTTGATCGGCGTTTTGAGACAGCCAGACAACTCAATGGCGGACATCGACGTCGCGTTGAAATTGCCCGCGCTTTGTTGCATAAGCCCACTTTGCTGCTTTTAGACGAACCAACCGTGGGGTTGGATGTGCCCAGCCGTTTGGCGATTGTTGAATACGTACATCAATTAGTCAGTCAAGAAAAATTAGCCGTCTTATGGGCAAGTCATCTGATGGATGAGGTTTATCCAGAAGATTATTTGCTGATTTTACATAAAGGCCACATCAAAGCCAGTGGACGTGTCTCTGATGTGCAGCAATCCACCGGAACAACGACGGTTAAGGATGCGTTTTATCAGTTAACACAAGGTGAGCAAGCATGAGTTTATTACATTACTGGCGAGCGATGTCGGGCATTGTCGGCCGAGAGCTGTGGCGTTTTGTCACGCAACGCGAGCGATTTATCTCCGCGCTAGTTCGACCTTTAGTTTGGCTGTTTGTTTTTGCCGCCGGTTTTAGGACGGCTTTAGGTCTTGCGATCAATCCACCGTATGAGACGTATATTCTCTATGAGGTATACATTACGCCCGGCTTATGCGGCATGATCCAGCTGTTCAATGGGATGCAAAGTTCCTTATCGATGGTCTATGACCGTGAAATGGGAAGTATGCGTCTGTTGATGGTCAGTCCATTACCGCGTTGGTTTTTATTAATCAGTAAATTACTTGCAGGAACTGGGGTGTCTGTTTTGCAAGTCTTCGTATTTTTGCTAATTGCTTTAGCGTATGACATACAAATGCCTTGGCAAGGCTATGTGCTGGTACTGCCTGCTTTGTTGTTGACGGGTTTGATGTTGGGGGCGTTAGGGCTGCTGCTGTCATCGTTTATTAAACAATTGGAAAATTTTGCTGGCGTCATGAATTTTGTTATTTTCCCCATGTTTTTTATGTCCACTGCACTTTATCCCTTATGGAAGCTTAAGGAGTCCAGTGTGTTATTACATCATTTGGCGCAATATAATCCATTTTCTCAGGCGGTTGAGTTAATTCGATTTGCGTTGTATGGACAATTTAATTTAGTCGCTTTTGTTTATACACTGTTAGCCTTTCTTATTTTTATGGCACTTGCCATCGTCGGTTATAACCCTTCCAAAGGGATGATGACGCGCAAAGGTTCAGTCTAGCGATGACCTTTGATATGACAAAATTAATTCGGTGAGTTAATTGAAAAACTCTTTTTTTCTTGTCATACCCAAACAGCAACCTGTGCCTGAGCGCTTGAAAGAATTTGAAGCGAAAGCATTGGCACAATGGATTGCTGAATTACCGTTTGCTAACCCCTTGTTAGCGACACGGCTTTTCTATGAATACCTCGTAGAATTTAATAGCATAAAAATGCCGGCACAATTAAAGCTGGATGCCTTAGAACAATTGCAGCCGAGTTTGCAAGCGGTTGAAAATTATTTGATTTCCCGATTGGTTCAAAATGGCTTTCCTAAAGATAATAATGATAATAAAACCTTGGGATTGTTAGCGGCGATTGAAAAACAATTTACCTTAGGGTACTGGATTATTATCAAAGAATTAACAGGACATGATATTAGCTGGTTTCAGGGTAAAAATGCGGCTTTATCGATCCAGCGCTGCATTAAAGGCCTGAGTAGTTTGGTCAAAACTTATCTGATGATGGGGATGTCAGTACCCAATTGGATATGGATGGATTTGCATTCACTGTACAAACTGAGTGTAAAGATTAAAAAAAATACGGCACAAGTTCCATCAAGTCATTCAGGGTATTCAAATAAAACTTCCAGTCCAGAAATCGCCTATCTGCAAATTATCTTGCTCAGTCTTGCCGATGCAAGAGGCCTAATGCAAAAAGAAATCGCCCTAGTTTATGATTTTATAGAAACAATTCAGACTTTGGTCTCTTTTAAGCACCGCCCCATCCAAGAACAAGCTGTGCAATGTGTTATCTTTACGGACGAGGATATGCCTCCTTTGTTCTTAGCAGATGACGCGATAACCGATGTGGATAGCGCGAAACTTTACGTCAATGTGACGAAGCTGCTTGCGGTTTTAGATCAAGGTGGAATTGCAATCAATACCGCTGAGGCCAGATTTAACGCGCTACATGTGACAAAAAATGCGATTGAGCAACCAACAAAATGTTTATTAGATTATTTGCAACAACGATGGTCTGGCGTTCAATTACAAAGTGCGCCAATCTTTAGCGATCGTTTAGATCGGTATTTAGCCATTGGGCTTACCTCAACGTTTAAATTACAGAAAGCCTTAACAGCTAATAACGATGAACAGCTTGAATATCTCGCCCATTCAGCATCCAATCGGATGCTGTCTTGCGTTTTCAACAAAACAGACGTTTTGTCTGTAGGGAGTTTGGTGAGCTTTCGACGTATTGATGCACCAGAGCATAAGCGTTTTTTGGGTATTGTTGACTTGCTAGTCGTAGAAAAGGAGGAAGGCGGGATTAGCTTTGGTGTTAACATGCTGACACATCATTGCATTCCAGTGACTTATTTGCCCTTAAATGCCACAATGCAAACTGTGCCTAAGCCGGGATTGTTTTATAAATCTCAAGAATCTGAGGGAGGGAGTTATCTCATCACCGAAACCTACTTGTTAAAAGATAACGACGTCATACGTTTATTTATACATCAAGAGGATTTCACTATCCTTCTGAGAAAAAAAGAAAATATTGGCATCGGTTATTGGTGTTTTGAGTGTATGCAAATAACAGAAAAAAGAAAATAGACATAAACAGTAAAAACAACTATTTTATCAGCCGCAACTTAATAGTATAAAAATTGGTACGCTGAAAAACTTGAAAAGATGATTTATCGTGGTAAGTTGTTCCTAGTTTTTTGACAGCCATTAATAATGAATTTAGGAAATAGCACTTGTAGGGTCAGTCATCGATAAGTTTTGATCGTTTTTTAATAACATTTTGATAAAAATAATAAATAATCTATTGTGAGGACGAAATAATGAGTAACGAAGAAAACACCAATCAACCCGTTGAAAAAACAAAGGAAGTGGCTAGTAACGTCACGGCCAAGCTTTTGGAGTTAAAAGAAAAGAATCCAAAAGTTTTTTTTGGTGGTATTGGGGCGGGGGTTGTTATCATAATCTTATTAATGATGAGCGGCGGTAATTCAGACACGGTTTCTAATTCAGCTATGAAGAATTTAGTGATTGGTCAAGCTTATCAGCTAAAAAGTGCAAACGCATATGATAAGGATGCCACCGTACGTTTAATTAGCGTTCCTGGCGCTATTGCCGCTTACGATGACACTGAGGAAGCAGATAGAAACGGAGTCTGTCAGCATTTAGCACAAGGTACACCGGTTACCGTTGTTGAACTTCAAGATGCCTATGGCAAGAAAAATGCTTATGCAAAGGTTCAAATCACGGATGGTGATTGCAAAGGCAATTCAGGATGGGCATTATCAATTGATGTTCAATAATAAAAAATATTGACAGGGTGCGATTTATCCTTATAATACGCCAAATAAATTGCAGTGCGGGAATAGCTCAGTGGTAGAGCACAACCTTGCCAAGGTTGGGGTCGCGAGTTCGAATCTCGTTTCCCGCTCCAAAAAATTCAAAAAGCCGCGTAACTCGCGGCTTTTTTGTTTTACTTTTAAGGTTGCGTAGCAAAATGGTTATGCAGTGGCCTGCAAAGCCATCTACGCCGGTTCGATTCCGGCCGCAACCTCCAAATCTTTGTTTCAAACGATTCCAGATAGTACCAGAACCTGCAAGCCATAAGGCTTAGCGGGTTTTTTTATGTCCGTAATGTCTCATAAGGTTTATTGACATATCAGTCAAGTAGGGGGGTACATTCGGGGGTGTAATTAAAAGTATGGGGATGCTGTAAAATACCGTTATTTAACTTGACTTAGCCCATGGACACAAACAAAGATCAGCTTTTTATCAGCCGCCTTAACCAACACCCAAAACTACGTGAGCGAATGGAATCCTTGCTTCATGTGGTTGAAAACACAGCTGGAGACTTCACCAAAGCTGATGATGCCGAGCGTCATGTCATTGAGGAATTGCGCAAGATGGGCAGCGATGCTCTGCATTGTTGGGCCGAAAAGGCGGCCCAAGAAGCGACGGAGGCATTACGTGAACAACAGCCCAAACTTCACGGTGACGGTAATACCCACACGGGGCACTAGAAAAAAGTTTGTTGGCATACTACCTTTGGAATGATCATGGTTATGGAGCCCCAGCTTCGTTACTTCGGTCAGCGGTTCAGGCCGTTTTCAGCGTCCGCTGGGGTTGGCGCGCGTTGCTGCTCAATGCCATTGCAGCGCGTAATGACCGATTTCGGAGCCGACCATGCGTTTGGACAAGTCCCCAAAAAACTGCAAGAACATTATGGCATCGAAATGCCGGTAAGCACGGTCGTCAAAGTCACCGAACATCACGGGCAACAAATGCAACGGACGGGTGCATGTTGCCAATAGTCACAGCAAGGACAGACGAAGGCGATAAACGAAAAAAAAGAAGCTGCATTGGGTGGAAACACGGTTGGCCATGGCACACGCTCAAGGCAGCGTCAATGATGCAGGGTTTGCGCTGCGTGTTGTGTGGTCGCCGCAGGTTTTGGGACGCAGACCCAAGTGCATGGCGTGGGGCTCACCATGAACGGGATAAATTGGCACACCAACACGGTCGATGTGGGATTTGAGAGCTTCATTTTTCAGGCTTTCATAATGCGTCACATCAAACAAATACGGCGTAGGCAAATTATCAAGGTCATCGAGTAATTTTGCCGCGCAATTCACAGGGCAACTAAACGCCAAATCAATATCCGAGCCGCGTTGAAAAGTCCCTTTTGCCCGCGAGCCGTAAATTTTCACCCATGCAATGTCTGGATACTGTTGCAAGCAAGTTTCGATAGCAGATAACGTGCGTTCATTTAAACCAAACACTACGCTAGCCTTTCAAGTAAGTATTGATGAAGTTGCGAGAGTCCTTGCAGATAATCCTCACAAATATGCTGAATCGCTTCGTTAGCGCGTTCTTCGTCATAAGTGTGAGTCATTAAATTACGGTCTTCGAGCATATCAATCCACAATTGCCCGTCTTCGATAATGTCATTGGCAAAGGCTTGTTTGATGATTTCACGCGGTAATTTCACGTCGATGCCGTTATAAACCAGAAAATCCTTCATCGTTTTCCACGACAATTCAAACGTCATTTCAAATGCTTTGATGAGAGCCATTTTAATTAAATCATTTTCGGGCATTTGTTGATGAACCTTGATAGCTTCTTGCAATCGTTGAAAAACAGATTGCAGATTTTCAAAGCGTTGTTTCCAGCGAATGTCTTTCATTGTTATTTCCTCTCCGTAATAATCCGTTCGCCCTGAGCTTGTCGAAGGGTGTGGTTCGACAGGCTCAGTACGTGTTTTAAAAGCCCCCCCGACTCAGCGTTCAAGTCGGCCAAGCATCAGATTTATCATGGCAATGTGAATGAAAGCGGTGCTGGACTCGGTCAGCACCTCGTAATCTTTGCTCAAGCGACGGTAGCGGTAAAGCCAGGCAAAAGTCCGTTCAA
>CAJAVP010000087.1 GCA_903945375.1 uncultured Methylococcaceae bacterium
CTTACATTAAGCTGGAGAGCCTGAAAATAACCACTAACTTGAATCATTTTGCGCTCAAACATTCGCTTTACATTAAGGCCGTCCAACAAGCCTTTGCTGAGTTACAGAAATTGCAAAATCCTTTGACTGCGTAAGGTGAGTTACAACGTCATCTCCTCAATGACGCCCACCCAATGATCCGGGTGCAATTCCCCGGCGGCAAAGGCGGCGATCAGGCTGAACACTGCATCGGAAAAACCGCCGATGTTCAAAATATCCGCCTGCTCCGCCGCTTGTGTCGTGCCGTAAGGCTGGATGTCGATGCACACCAGTTTAGCATTCGGATTGCGGCGTTTGACTGCCGCCCATTCCTGTATCATCGCAGTCGCACCGTGCCGCTTTGCATCCAGCCACGATTCATTGTCAGAAACGAACACGACCAAATCGGCCTTGATCTTATCGCGGTTCAATTGTCGCAACGGTGCGCTGCAATTCGTGCCGCCACCACCGATGGCGGTCAGTTTCTGCGCATTGGTCAAGACCGAATCACGCGGATTCAAATCCAGTTTCACAACATCGACGGCAAACGGCAACACCAAAGTAGCACTATTTTTCCGCATCAACGCCGCCGCAACCAAAGCCGCAACATCAATGCAACGCACCGATGTGCTGGCCGTACCTCGATAGCCGGTGACCGGCGCGGCCATCGAACCCGACACGTCCGGGCAAACCACCACACGGCCTACCATATCGGGCACATTCGCCAACGCGATTTCCAGCGCGTCTTGCAAGGCTTCACGCAATGCTTCCGGGATATTGCGGGCATTTTTATACGCCGCCAGCAATTGGTACGGAAACACCTTGGCCTTGGCAATCGCTTTCGGGTCGCGCAGCTTGTCCGCCAGCTTTGCCACCACGTCGGCATCGGCATAGACGCCATGCCGGGCAAAGGTGTTCAAGTTCATCCTTAACATCTGCCATCCGGCATTCAAGGCTATCGCCGTCCACTGCGGCGTCGCCAGCGGCAACGCGGTCAGGTACTGGAACGGCACCTCCGGTATTGTACCCGACAGCTCGCGTTTATAGTCTTCATAAGCCCGCGTGACCGGCGGCAAGGCGTCACGCTCAAACGGCTTGCCGATCACCCAAGCGAAAAACACTTCCCGCCAGGGTTCGGACGGCTTGGGATGCACCATTTTCAAGACATCGGCCAACGACGGTTGCGTACCGATGGCCGCCGCCAATAACGCCTGCTCGGAAGCAGTGTTCAACCAATCCTGAACCAGCTTTTTCGGCCGTGTGCCTAACGATTTCCGGCCCACCGCGCCGCTACGCAGGATTTGCACGAAGTTGCGCAGCATCTTGCCGTTATTGACCACGCGCTTGAACACGCCCGGCAAATACGCCTGGTCCCGCACCGCCAACACCGCCAGCAATAAGGCGGCGGTATCCTTCATATAACCCCGCTCGCGGCAATACAGCGCGGTTTTGGCGATGAAGCGCGGTTCCACGGCTTGGCATAAATCCAGTAAAGTTTGTAACTGGGTTTGTGCATCGGCATAAAACGTCGCTTGCATCGTGCCGGTTGCGGCATATTGCGCCAAGGCTTGCTTGGGGCTTAAGCGGTAAGCCGCCGAACCGGCTTCGTTGATCGCATCGGGCAACGCTAGCCTTGCTGTTCTGGCACTAGCAAATAATTGATTGTTTGCCATCGTCTTGTTCCGTTTGTGGGTTGAATCTTGTAACGGTTATAGCGATAGGCGTGCCAAATAAATAATTTATTTTTAATACCCTGTTTTTACATGATTATTTTTGTATTTCCAAAAATTAAGCTGACATGCCATAATCAATTACCATGCAGTGTTTATCTATATTTATCAAACTTTATAATTTAAGCTAATGAAAAATGTCGTCGTCATCGGCTTTCTCGGCACCCAACTCGATGCCGGGCTTAGCGGCACGCGCTGGGACAAATGGCGGCCCACCGTCGATGTCACCCGTCATGAACACCTGCTGGTCTCGCGATTGGTGCTGTTGTATGACCTGCGCCATCAAAAACTGTTGGAGCAAGTGCAGGCCGATATTGCTGGCGTCTCCCCGGAAACCCAAGTGCTACCCCAGTTGATCAACATCAACGACCCTTGGGATTTCGGCGAAGTGTACGCGGCCTTGTTCGATTTCGCCCAAAGCTATGCGTTTAATACCGAACAGGACGATTACTTGATACACCTGACCACCGGCACCCATGTTGCGCAAATCTGTTTGTTTTTAATAGTGGAAGCGCGTTATATCCCCGGCTTGTTATTACAGACTTCGCCGCCGCGCCGTCAAAAAACCGGTGAACCGGGCAATTACACGCTGATCGACCTGGATTTGAGCAGATACGACCCCATTGCGCAACGTTTTGCCCGAGCCCACAACGACGCCATCACCTTGCTGAAGTCCGGCATTGCCACGCGTAACACTGCATTCAACCAATTGATCAATGAAGTGGAACGGGTCGCGGTGCGCTCGAAAGCGCCGATGCTGTTGATGGGGCCGACCGGGGCGGGCAAGTCATTTCTGGCGAAACGGGTGTATGAGCTGAAAAAAGCCCGGCACCAGATCGACGGGCCGTTTGTTGAAGTCAATTGCGCGACCTTGCGCGGAGACGGTGCGATGTCCACGCTGTTCGGCCATGTCAAAGGCGCGTTCACCGGGGCGTTGCAGGATCGAGCCGGACTGTTGCGTTGCGCCCATCACGGCTTGTTATTTTTGGACGAGATCGGCGAGTTGGGCGCGGATGAACAAGCGATGCTGCTCAAAGCCATAGAAGAGAAAACCTTTTATCCGGTCGGTAGCGACAAGGAAGCAGCCAGTGATTTCCAGTTGATTGCCGGCACTAATCACGATTTGCGCCTGGATGTGGCTGCAGGGCGTTTCCGTGAAGATTTGTTTGCGCGTATCAATTTATGGACTTACCACCTGCCCGGCTTGGCACGGCGGCCTGAAGACATTGAACCTAACCTCGATTATTTACTGGCACGACAAGCGGTTGATCTAGGCCACAAAATCAGTTTCAACAAGGAAGCACGGCAACACTATCTGGCTTTTGCCACGTCAACAGCGGCGCAATGGCGCGGCAATTTCCGCGATTTGGGCGCGTCGGTTATGCGCATGGCAACCTTGGCAGAAGGCGGGCGCATTTCCGCCGACCAAGTGACTAATGAAATACAGCGTCTGGAACAATCCTGGCATACACAACCTGAAATTCAAAACGACATCCTGGACAGCTTGCTCACAGTAGAACAACTCGCCGGGCTGGATTTGTTCGACCGCCTGCAACTGCAAACCGTCATCACCGTTTGCCGGGAATGTTCCAGTTTATCTGAGGCAGGCCGAAAACTGTTCGCAGTATCCCGCAACCAACGTAGCGCCGCCAATGATGCCGACCGCTTGCGAAAATATTTAGCGAAGTTTGGCTTGGCATGGGCCGTAATTAAAAATAGCTGAAAAAGACCATCACTTCATTATTAAATCATCAAACCAATGAAAATAAGGTTCAAATCATTTAATTCAGCAAAAACAAGCACTCAGTTCGGATATTTTTAAAAAAATACAGATATTCAATGGGTTGCATTAGTCATAAAAAGTGTTTTTTACCAAACCGCAACAAAGTTCCTGATTAGCAAGATGCTTCAGCCAAGCCCAGAATTACGCGACTGGACGGCGTATACTAAAGGCTATTTCAATTAAGGAGGCCGTATCATGCCGATGAATCGCGTTCAATTCCAAGCGGGCCTGTCAATGCCTGCGTTTCTTAAACAGTTCGGCAGCGAAGCGCAATGTGAGTTCGAGTTTAAGCAAGCTCGCTGGCCTCAGGGCTTTATCTGCCCTTGTTGTGGCGAAACCGGCCATAGCGTGTTTAAAGTCGGCTCTCACAAGACCTTCCAGTGCAAGGCCTGCCGACGTCAAACCTCACTGACCGCCGGGACGCTCTTTCAGAGCACCCGCCTGGCCGCTGACGATTTGGTTTCTGGCGATCTACCTCATCAGCCAAGCCAAGACAGGGTTGTCCGCATTGGCTTTGAAGCGCCTACTCGGGGTCAGCTATCCCACGGCATGGATGCTCCAGCACAAGTTGATGACTGCCATGTCCGAGCGTGATGCCAACTATACACTCAGCGGCAGGATCGACATTGATGATGCCTATCTTGGCGGCGAACTCAGTGGCGGCAAAGCCGGGCGGGGCTCTGAAAACAAAGTGCCTTTTGTTGCAGCGCTGTCGTTTGATGATAGCGGACATCCTTTACACCTCAAGTTGTCCCCCGTCCCAGGCTTCACCAGCAAGGCCATTGCCGACTGGGCGAAAGCCAATCTGGCACAGGGTTGCGATGTCCTTTCCGATGGGCTGGCCTGCTTCGCGGCGGTGACCGAGGCGGATTGTCAACACCAGACGATCATCGTTGGTGGACGCAAACCCAAAGAAATGCTTGAGTTCCTATGGCTTAACACCATACTGGGTAACCTAAAAACCAGCCTCGGCGGTGCTTACCATGCCTTTGGATTTGCAAAATATGCCTCGCGCTATCTGGGGGCGTTCGCCTATCGCTTCAATCGCCGGTTTCAGCTCGATAGGCTTCCCATGCGTCTGCTCGTGGCCGCCAAACCGTTGGGCCGCGCTCAGCGGTTTGGCTTCGCTCGGCTGAAGCATCTTGCTAATCAGGACAAAGTTTATCTAAAATAATCAATCAATTATAAAATTACCGAACAGATGGACAAGCTTAGCTAGAATCAAAACAAACTCTATGATTCTGGTGCAGGTATGTCCACAAAAATACACAAAAGACTTTGCTTGGTTAATTTTTTCTGCATATCTGTCAAACACAGCCATTTTAAAAATTACGAAAGAACCATCCTGGAAAGTATCAAAAGAATTATAAACTAATTTTCCGCACTTAATCCCTCATTAAGCTTATGATTTTAGGATAAAAAAATTTTACGCCGACCGTCTAACACTTACTATAGCGAATATATGAGTAATAACAAAACGACACATTTCCTTCGCTAATCAAACACTTCACTATAATTTAGATTAATAAGCAATGATTTATTACACTCAATAGAATGGCTCAAATTTACCTGTAATGGCTTTTTTCAATGTGTTTATATGAACATACTTCGTTGTCAAACTTAATTTTTGTAATATACAGAGATTAATTTTTAAAAACCCCAAGAGTTACTCTCTGGATATATTTAACCAAAATGTATTATCCAAACTTATGACGAAAAAAAACCTAGTAATATTGAAGGAAAATGGAAAAGTTAACATTCCATCTTCCAATTCATTCAATTCAGCTCAACTTGATGTGTTTCAAACATTTTTATGCAATACAAATAATGAAAGAAATAACCTATCAAACACCATAGAATTGTGGGATAGCATCCCTAAATTTTCTGTATCACAACAAGCAATGAACGGACTTAGAACCAAAGAAGGCTTATTGCCCCGTCTTGAAAAAACCTTCATATACAAAGACAACGAATATAAAATTAGGGTTACCCCTGCAATTATTGACAGCGATGATGATTTGCCAAAAGCTTATTATCCAAGTGCCAATGAGGAACTTGTCGAAGATGCTTTAAGAAAAATCGCATCGGAACAAGAAAAAGGTTTTTTTGATAAACCCGATTTTAAAAGCGGTGTCGTTTTCTCCCTACATTTATTAAGAAAAGAGCTAACAAAACGCGGGCATTCTCGCTCATATTATGAAATAGTCAAAAGCTTGAATATTTTATCAGGAAGCCATATTGAAATTATGCTTCCTGACGGCAAAGGCTTTGCAAAAACGAACTACCTACCCTCTCTAGCTGCAGTTTCCAAACAACAATTAAAAGATGATCCAAAAGCTAAATGGGTCGCACATTTTCATCCACTTGTAACTCAAAGTATTGATTCATTGAGTTTTAGGCAATTCAACTATCATCAGATGATGTCCCATAGTACTCAACTAGCCCGTTGGATACATAAAAAATTATCGCATAACTATACAAACGCATCTTACACAGTCCCTTATCAAATTTGGCTCTCAACAATCCGCAGAGATAGTGGGCTTCTAGAATATAAAAGAACAAATGACACCGTCAGAAAGCTTGAAGAAGCATTAATTGAACTTAAAAATAATACTGTTCTAATTACATTCAATAGACAAGAAGATTTGAGAGGCGAAAGAAATAAAATTCTTGATATAAAATATTCTTTATCCCCTCACCCTGAATTTGTCAAAGATGTAAAAGCAGCAAACAAACGACAAAAAGATTCAAAAGAAACAATTCTTACTATGAAGTAACTGATGTTACGCAGCCCCATCCCAAAAAGCGTATCATTTCAGGATGGATAAAGAAAAAGCGGGGAGTCGCTATTTTTGCGAAAGCTTGTTTTGGGTCTCCCAACCCAAGCAAGCGGCAAACTGACGTGAACCATTTTAATGCCTGCGGCGCCCCAGCCGTCCTGAGTCTCTCGTTCGCCACCCAACGAGGGGTGGCTCACATCATCCCAATGACTCGACGCGATTTCGGGATGCTTTGCATTTTCACTACGCAAAAAGCGCTTCGTGAAAACGCCCAGCCCTATCGCTTCTGGGGACTACTCGACTTCCTGTCTCGCAGCGAGCGAACCAGATGGCGTATGAAGAGTTACAAAAATTACGGGCTGCGTAACATCAGTGAAGTAAAATTATATTTCTTCACTTTTGCTAGTTCAAACTAAAAACCAATCTAACACAGTAGGTTTAGGACGCACGCCATCCCAGCGCAGTAGGTTTAAGCCGCAACTGACAGGATCGTCCGCGCCGAACCAATGAAAACGAAACGCTAAAACTCTAGCTGGCGGTAGGTTTAGGACGCACGCCATCCCAGCGCAGTAGGTTTAAGCCGTAACTGACGGGATCGTCCGCGCCGAACCAATGAAAACGAAACACTAAAACTCTAGCTGGCGGTAGGTTTAGGACGCACGCCATCCCAGCGCAGTAGGTTTAAGCCGTAACTGACGGGATCGGCGCCAAACCAATGAAAACGAAACGCTAAAACTCTAGCTGGCGGTAGGTTTAGGACGCACGCCATCCCAGCGCAGTAGGTTTAAGCCGTAACTGACGGGATCAACACCAAACCAATGAAAACGAAACGCTAAAACTCTAGCTGGCGGTAGGTTTAGGACGCACGCCATCCCAGCGCAGTAGGTTTAAGCCGTAACTGACGGAATCGTCCGCGCCGAACCAATGAAAACGAAACACTAAAACTCTAGCTGGCGGTAGGTTTAGGACGCACGCCATTCCAGCGCAGTAGGTTTAAGCCGTAACTGTCAAGATCACCGATGGCGAATCAATCAAAACGGAACACAAATGACCTAGTACCCAGTCAGTCTTGATATGTCGGTAAAATCCCCCATTATGTTTCTCTATAAAAATTTCGACGAGGAAGAGGACAATATGGCCCAACGGCACGTGGTACGGCTCAGCCATCGTGCGTCAGAGGCCGCGTCATCGACGGCGAAAACGAAGCGCACCTGATTGCGCTCACCTGCTCGGAAGCGCCCGAGGGCCGCGGCCGCTGGACCTTGCGCTTGCTGGGCCAGCGGATGGTCGAGTTGGGTCATGTAGAGAGCGTTTCGCACGAAACGATTCGGCAGACGTTAAAAAAAACGAACTGAAACCCTGGCAGAACAAGGAATGGTGCATACCGGCGCTAGCCAATGCCGAATTCGTCTGTGCGATGGAAGACGTTTTGGAGATTTACAAGGGAACTTACGACACGGCCCACCCGTTGATTTGCATTGACGAGAGCAGCAAGCAACAGACCAAGGAAGTGCGCCCGCCGCTGCCGGCCAGCCCCGGCTCGGTCGAAAAATACGATACCGAATACGAGCGCAATGGGGTGAGCAACGTGTTTATGTTCTTCGAACCGCTGGCCGGGCAACGGCACGTCACCGTGACCGACCAGCGCACGGCGGTGGACTGGGCGCACCAGATCAAACGGCTGGTGGATGACCTTTACCCGCAGGCCGAACGCATCACTTTGGTTATGGATAATTTAAACACCCATACCGGCGCTTCCTTGTACAAAGCCTTTTCGCCCGAAGAGGCCCGGCGAATCCTGGACAAACTGAACATCCACTACACGCCCAAACACGGCAGTTGACTCAACATGGCGGAAATAGAACTGAGCATCCTGTCCCGGCAATGCCTGGATCGGCGCATCCCCGACCAGGACACGTTGAAGAAGGAAGTGGCCGCCTGGCAAGCGGCTAGAAATGCTTTGGGTAACCCTATGGAATGGCGCTTCACCAGTGAGGACGCGAGGGTAAAGTTAAAGAAACTTTATCCGACAGTATTAAATTGACTGAGTACTAGCTACCGGTAGGTTTAGGTCGTAACAAAAAATAAATACCAGTAGGTTTAGGTCTGATAAACCAGTAGGTTTAAGCCGCAACTAGCAAAAAATCAATGATTTTATTAAAAAAATCACAAATATCTTTCGGTTATGACAGTAGGTATAAGTTGTAGCTCATTTAAATTTCAGTAGGTTTAGGTCGTAGTGGCGGTAGGTATAGGACGCATCCCACTATATCATCGGTAGGTTTTAATTGTAAGTAGTAACCAAATAGTAGGTATAGGCCGCAAAAGCAAGTAGGTTTAAACTGTAAGACAATTTCTAAGTGACTGTTTAAATTAATTAATTTTTAATATTTTGGTAGCCTCCTTCTTTATTCTTTTCCTTCTTTATTCTTTTTAATAAAAAGTGATTTTTTAAAACCATTACTTCAACAATAATTTTATACAGATTTTATAAACAGCAACATTGTTGATACAAGAAGCCTACTACTAATGTTACTGTTTTAAATTCATCTACAATTAAACATAATATCCATTGTTTTATATAAATGTACTAAATTATAATAAATGTTAGCTAATGTGATATTATTCAATTCGTACAACAACCTATGAGCCTTATAAAATGAGAAAAGCTGTTGGAGTAAAACTTAAACTAGCAAAAGAATTCGTTGGATTTGATGGTAAACCAGCTGATTTCCGGGCACTTTTTGATAAAAATGATAAAACAGACAATTACCACAATTTATACAGTGCTCAAGACATTAGATCAGCAAGATTAAAGCTACATGGAATTGATCCATCAATTACAAATAAACGAATAATCCCACCAATTATCAATTGCAGAATGGCAAAAGGTGGAACTGGTAAAACGACAATTTGTGGAGGTATAGCTACTGCTTTATCATTATTTGGTTATAAAGTTTTAATGATAGATGGTGATCCCCAGGCATCTCTAACTGGATTATTCGGTATAAATTGGGCTACAGAAGACATAACTCATATAGGCGAATTAATGTTCAAGTATTGCCGAAAAGAAAATTATGACATTAACAAAGCAATATGGCCCATCTACGACGGAGGGATGTTAGATCTGATTGCATCAGATATTTCATTGGCAAATTCAGATTCCTGGCTAATGTCCCTATCAAACAGAGAATTCACCTTCAAAAAATTTCTAGATACAAACATTGAGTTTTTTTACAAATATGATGTTATTTTGATTGATTCAGCCCCATCAACCAATTTATTAACCAATACTTTTATGTGTGCATGCACAAAAATCTTGGCAGTTGTCTGGTTAGATGGGCAATCACTTAAAGCTATGCAAGTACTTGCCGCCAATGTTGATGAACTTAATAATGCTTTTGAAGGAATGGGTTTTCACTTGAATGTTCATATCGTAGCTAACGGATACCACCCTAGTTATAGTTCCTGTAAGGAGTCATTGACAACACTTGTCCAATCATATCCTGGAATGTTAAATAACGTTATTATTCCGCACTCTACTAGCTTCATGAGACAAATTGAGCTATTTAAAGAAGAGGACAGTGGTACAGTATTAGAACGAGAACCTAATTCTATGGCGGCACGTTCTATAATAGATCTAGCAAGAAGCCTAATTAAAGAATATCAATTAAAACTTGCTGATAACTATCTGATTTAATAACGCATATGACTAAGAAAAAAGTTTTGACAGTAAGCGGTCTAGTCGATATAGGTATCATAAAAACAATCGACGAGGACAACCAAAAAAAATTACTACCACAATTTAAAGCGAAAAACAATTCTGACGAAAATAATCCTAATTTTGCTGATGTTAAAAACGTTAGAACGGATCTCATTGATCCTAATCCATTCCAACCCAGAAAACATTTTCCTGAAACAACAATCATTGAGTTAGCCAATTCAATCAATGAAACAGGCTTATTACAACCAATCTCAATACGACGTAGCCGAAATGAAGACCGATATGAAATTATTGCCGGTGAACGCCGTTGGAGAGCTTTTCTCTATCTTAAAATGGAATTTATTCCAGCTATCATTTATGCTTGCGATGATGCAGATATGGCCATCATGGCCATCACTGAAAATGTTGAACGTGAAGAACTTAGCGACTACGAAATCAGTAAAGCTATTAAACAAGTAGAAAGTCTATTTCCATATAAAACACGTTTAGCAGAAGCTCTCGGTTTTCAACGCGAAGATATGTACCGTTATTTCGCTTTCGATACTTTGCCAGAATTCGTGATAGAAAAACTAGAACTCAATCCTGTCTTGTTTTCAAGAAATACAGCAAGCGATATAAAGCGGGCGCTAAAAAATATACCTGAAGAACAAAACCACATTGCATTAGACGCACTAAGTACGTGTTTTAAAAGTCCCCCCCGACTCAGCGTTCAAGTCGGCCAAGCATCAGATTTATCATGGCAATGTGAATGAAAGCGGTGCTGGACTCGGTCAGCACCTCGTAATCTTTGCTCAAGCGACGGTAGCGGTAAAGCCAGGCAAAAGTCCGTTCAA
>CAJAVP010000088.1 GCA_903945375.1 uncultured Methylococcaceae bacterium
CACGCAAGCAACTCCAACAGCACATCAACTAGCGGTGTGCGATCTTCATTGTTGATTTTAGGTAATTGTGGCTTAGGGGTATCCATCGGGTTATTTTAACTGATTTCTTAAGGTGTTGCCTGTGACTAATGAGAAGTTACCTCTTTCGTGCTTTTTATCACCGGCAAAAAAAGCCTCATCAGAAAACAGAAAAATAGTTCTAGCTAAAGACCGTTAAAATTCCCCACCAAATGCGCTGGATTTGAAATATGAAAGGCATGTATACCCCAGATTTTACTTAAAAAGTGCCCAAGCGTGCCTTTCCCACAACCTTTCTCACCACGAAGCACGACCGCAACCCCTATTGGTATTTCTGGTCTTTGGAATGAGTAAGCTATCCAATTAAACAGATATTCCGAAACAACCTCATCTCCGCTACAAACCACATCTTTAATGTGTTTTTTTATGAGTGAGCAATCACCTAATTTTGGCTCAACCATAAATCCTTTCCACAGATTGTATTGATCTGAATTAACTTTCTGGGCAGGCTTAAAAATAACACCTCCACGATAAGTTCTGGACTCATAATGTTTAAACCAAGCCGTAAATTTATCTTTGTAAATTGGACTACCGTCCTCATCTCCGCCTTCAGTGCCGACTTGAATGCTCGTATTTGCAAAAAGGTCTCGCATGTCACGAGTCTGGTAAAATTCCAGCATACCGTCAGTAAATTCGCGCATGATTCTTTGTTTCGAGCCGATCACCACATTTGCGTATTCTTTGTTAAATTCGTCAACGTTTTCGAGCAATTTATCTTGCCAGTCATAACCTTCGTCATTAATTTTAGGCTGCCACGTCGTAGTTAGACCTTCAATTGCTTTTTTAATAGTCGAGTCTCTATAATTTTTACGATCTAGCCATTTATCACGAACTAAAGCCGATTCATTAAAAATATTCTCAATTTGTGCGGCATCCTGCGTGTAAAAAGCAATCATCGAGCAAAGCGTTAGGTCATCAGCAGAATTATCGCCTGACCCTACGCCAACATCGAACAGGAAATCAAAATCCACAGAACGCTTTGAGGATCTTAGTTTTTCGATAATTTTATCGTCGCTTAGTTCTGGCGATTCCTCAAAATCAGATTTTTCAACCTCCTTTTTTTCAGATTTAAACGACCCGTCATCTAAATTAATACTTTTCCAGATGTAAGAGCGACAAAAATCCTCTAAAACTGAATCGCAAACAGGTAGATTATCAGAAGTATTGAGGGTATCTCCGGATATGCTCAGAAAATGCAGACCACTTGCAAGTTTTGGCATGGTGGTTTCCCTTCGCATTTCAAAACCATATATCTCAAAATCTCTGAATTTCTTCCCTTTGCCAAACTGTAAAAAAATTTTATCGCTTCTACGGCAAATGATTCGCAGACCCGTGCCGCTCGGTGAGGTCTCAATGTAAGCCCCGTCAGACTTGAATTTATCAAAGATAGCCGCCGCACTATGATTAATAAACCCGCCGTCTTTATCTAACACATTGTCTACGTCGATTCCTACTAACTCAGAATCTTGCCCAAAAGCAAAATTTAGCCCGTCATACCGATTGCTTAAAACGGCTTGCTTGGCTGTCTCAAAGTCGGTTAGTGTGGTAGTGTCATTGACCTTTGCATTTTGCCCTGTTTGAGGATTTTTAGGTATTTTGCTGGGTTTCTTTGTTGCATCATTCTTGTTCTCAGACAAACTGTAACAGCACCAAAGATTTTTACTTTTAAGGTCTTCAGGCACACGCGAGTATCTCTCCTGTGTGATTAGATTAACATCTTGATTTGAAACATTTTTGTTGGGCGAAACTTGCCCTTGTGATATTATTTGCATGACATTTATTCCTTATGTCGGCTTTCGAACACTTGTCATCGTCTAAATGGATTGAAGACGGTGACTTCCTTGTTTTTTATGCGGCTGATTTAAGCTTGTCGCTTACCCAGCTCTCAATCTGCTCGTAACTCCACGCAATGCAACGTTCGCCTACTTTAATTTGCTTGGGAAAACTTCCAATTGCCATGAGTCGATAAATTGACGACCGTGTTAATCCGGTCAGGTAGATTACTTCTTTGAGGCGGATAAGTCTCTGATTTGACATAAATTTAATTCCTTTAAAGTTTCCATTGTCTTTCGTTGATTTCCTTGCCCTAGACTCCAGTCTAGTTATTAGTAACATGCCATTAAATCATTTTCGTGTCAATATGTCCTATGAAATAATTTTTAATTTGTCAAGGTAATCAAACCAAACCTGCATCATCTCCCGCCGCGCCTCTAAATGAGCAGTCCGGTTGTACGCTCTTCCATTGGGATCTTTTACCGCGTGTGCTAACTGATGCTCAATAAAATCCGGTCTAAAACCTAACACCTCATCCAGAATCGTTCTGGCAACCGCACGGAATCCGTGTATGGTCATCTCGTCTTTTGTAAACCCCATTCGTCGAAGAGCCGCCAACAAAGCCACATCACTTAAACAACGTGATCCGTTAGGTGTCCTCGCAGAAGCAAAGACCATTGGTGAAATCTGTAACGCGGCTTTAACTTCAGGCGTTCCGGTATACCCATCAATCGCACGTAGTAAACCTGCCAGTTGGCTTGGCTCAGTCATGGCTGAAAAATGCCCTCCCACTACACGTTGCAATGAGCCTCGTAAGTCATCAACAATATTTCTTTCTGCTCTCCCCGTAGCAATGGCATATCGCCATACCTGCCCACATATTTGCAGTGACCTATGCGCTGTTTCTACTGCGCCACGTTCCTCTATTTTTCGGATAACCTCGAGTAATTCAACCGCTTTAATCTCAGCGATTGCCCGACTACCA
>CAJAVP010000089.1 GCA_903945375.1 uncultured Methylococcaceae bacterium
AAGCAGGGCGAAAGCACCAGCTTCAATCCTGCCGGAAACGACACCGATGTGGATAACGGTGACACCCGCCGGGTAGGGACAACTGCGTCTTAATAAAAAAGGGGATAGGGGTAGAATAACCTTCTGATTGTTTATACACCAACGCCAGCGGCAATTGCTTTATCATGTGTAGCGTAAAACCCCGCCGTTTAGGGCGGGGATGTAAGCGGCTCAATTCCGAATCTCTCATAGTGTGCAAAATCTATCTTGGTCTCGTTCCTAAGCTCCGCCTAGGAACGAGTGTAACGAGTCGGGTAGTTGATTGGCTGTGCAAATGATAGGGACGCAAGGCTTAGATTTTGCTATACTTTCCGCTCTTTTTATGGCGGCTCGTAAAGGTTATTTAGACTTGTTGGTTTCTTCCTCTGTCCTTGATCACTGTCCCTGTGGTTCGGGATTCACTTATAGACAATGTTGCGGCGTTTATCATGGTGGTGAGTCGTTACCGTTGACGGCTGAAGCTTTGATGCGCTCGCGTTTCAGTGCTTATTTTCTACAAAACGCGGCTTATTTGCTAAGTACATGGCATCATTCCACACGCCCCACCCGTCTTGAATTTGATCAAGAGGATGCGGTGTGGCAAAAACTGGAGATTGTACGTTGCAAAAAAGGCACTCAGCACGATATCGACGGTAGCGTGGTATTTAAGGCTTATTATCGCCAGCATCAAGCGCAATGGCTGTTGCACGAAACGAGTCAATTTATTAAGCCGGATAAGCAATGGTTTTATCTGGACGGACAAGCGCGATGCAGCCAGATGGCTCATAACGCAATGACGCAACCTAGAAATGCGTTATGTTTATGTGGAAGTGGCAAGAAATTCAAACACTGTTGTGGCTCGTAAGTTACTGTGTAAAATTGACTGATTAGGCAAAAAATAATGGATATAAAAGACTATATGCGCGATTTGGGGATTAAGGCTAAAGCGGCTGGACGTGAAATCAGTCGCGCCGAATCGGGTAAAAAAAATCAGGCGTTACTGGAAATTGCTCGCGCTTTGGAGGCTAATCGCGAACAGCTGCGTATTGAAAATCAAAAAGACTTAGCCGTTGGTAAGGAAAATGGTCTGGATGAGGCGGCACTTGATCGTTTAAGCTTAACGCCCAAAGCGATTTCAGCCATGATTGATGGTTTGACGCAAGTGGCGGCTTTGCCTGATCCGGTGGGTGAAATTACGGATTTACGTTTCCGTCCCAGTGGCATACAAGTGGGACAAATGCGCGTTCCGTTGGGAGTCATTGGAATTATTTACGAATCACGTCCCAATGTCACCGTTGACGCGGCGGCCTTATGTCTGAAATCGGGTAATGCGTGTATTTTACGCGGTGGCTCAGAAGCGTTGCACTCCAATCAAGCGATAGCCGCTTGTATTACCCAAGGTCTTAGTGCAGCTGGATTACCGACATCTGCGGTGCAAATTGTGGCAACGGCAGATCGGGCGGCTGTCGGCGAGCTGATTACCATGAATCAGTATGTCGATATTATTGTGCCACGCGGCGGAAAAAGTTTGATTGAACGAATTAGCCGTGAAGCTAGCATCCCCGTTATTAAGCATTTGGATGGTATTTGTCATGTTTACATTGATGAGAGTGCCCATATCGATAAGGCGATTGCCATTGCCGACAACGCTAAAACGCATCGTTATGGGGTGTGTAATGCTATGGAAACTTTATTAGTTGCAGAACATATTGCCGCCAGTGTTTTGCCGTTATTAGCCACAATTTATTTGGCAAAGGGCGTTGAATTACGCGGCTGCCTTAAAACTTGCTCCTTAATACCCCAAGCGGTGAGAGCGACCGAAGCCGACTGGCATACGGAATATTTGGCGCCGATTTTATCGATTCATATTGTTGACGGTATTGATGAGGCCATTGCACACATCAATAAATATGGTTCGCAACACACTGATGCCATTGTCACGGAAAATTATACGCTAGCGCGTCGTTTCTTACGTGAGGTGGATTCCAGTTCGGTCATGGTTAATGCTTCCACCCGTTTTGCCGATGGCTTTGAGTACGGTCTAGGCGCTGAAATTGGTATTAGTACCGATAAGCTTCATGCGCGTGGTCCAGTCGGATTGATTGGTCTGACCTCTTTAAAATATGTGGTGTTAGGGGACGGACATATTCGCCAGTAAATGATTGGTCTGTTAGGCGGGACATTTGATCCCATTCATTATGGTCATTTACGGGTTGCTTTAGAGGTAAAAGAACTTTTTAGTCTGACTGAGGTTCGCTTAATACCCAGTGCAACGCCGCCGCATCGTCTGCAACCTGCGGCATCGGCTCAGATGCGTAGTGAAATGCTGGCTTTAGCAGTCAAAAATCATCCGGCGTTGCGTGTGGATACGCGAGAATTAGGGCGTTCTGGCGCATCGTATACCGTAGATACCTTGGCTTCTTTGCGGAAAGATTTTCCTGATGAAAGCTTGTTGCTGTTTATTGGTGCGGATGCGTTTTTGCATTTAACGCACTGGTATCGCTGGCAGCATTTATTCGATTACGCGCATGTGGTGGTGATGACACGCCCGGGTTTTATGATTGAAGTCGTAGACTGTTTTTTTAGTGAGCGCTTGGTTCATGCGCGTGAGGCATTAGTGCAAACGCGGGCAGGGAAGCTCTTTTTTCAAGCCGTTACACCGTTAGACATTTCTGCAACCGCCATTCGACGGATGATTGCAGAAAAACAAAATCCTGGTTTTTTATTGCCTGATGCTGTCATAGAATACATCCAGCAAAACCAGCTTTATCAAGCGCGTTCAAGCTCTAGTACACACGACGTGTAGAGATTGATGAGTGCTTCTTTCAAAAGAGAGCGGAGGCTTGTTATTACAGCTATTGCTCTCATTCATTACTTTTTAGGAAACCATGCAAACAGAAGACTTATTAAAAATCGTCCAAGACGTTTTGGACGAACGCAAAGGGCTTTACATCACCACCTTAGATGTTCAGGGCAAAACCAGTATTACCGACTATATGGTCATCGTTACTGGGACATCGACTCGGCATCTAAAATCACTGTGCGATTATGTCGCCGAAAAGCTCAACGAAAGTGGTGTTAAACCCTTAGGTTTAGAGGGCGACGCGACATCTGATTGGGTATTATTAGATTTAGGGGATGTGATTGTCCATGCGATGACCGCTCAAACCCGAGAAATCTATCAATTGGAAAAACTCTGGTCAGTTGATTTTCCTAAAGAGGCTAGGTTAGCCAGTTAGTCGCAAGCTCAAACCTTATGATCATTTTATGGACTGATGGGCTGTTATTTGCCTTAGTTTTTTTGTTACTGGGCTTGGGTTTTTATTGGCGTGGTAAAGTCGCTATTAAACGCCCCATGCAGCAGATAGCACGTAATCCAACCGGTATGGCAGCTTTAGTGGTGTTATTGTTTTTTATGCTGATTGGTTTATTGGATTCGATTCATTATCAAGCCACGGAAAAAACGGGTCATACGATCATCAGTTTATTAGATGATTGGGCAACGCCTTTGCGGCAACACGGTGAAAAAACCTATTCTGCACCGTTCGCCGCAACGTTATACAGTAAGGAAATGATGGTGTTAGCCGATGGCTCAACAATCTGGGCTTATCCGCGTCTGGAATTTGGCGGTAGGCATTTGATTACCGTAGAAACTCAATATATCCCTGATGTTCTTCAAAAAACCGCCGTGGCATTTATTAAAGGCGCAGGTTTGGCTTTGCTATGCACGGGCTTGCTGTTTGCGTTACTGCGGCATCGATTGCCATATGCCAGTGTTTATGCGGTGCTGGCGACCGTGTTTAGTCTTTTGTTAAGCGCTTATTTGTTGACGGATTTGTCTGCGTATTATCATGTTTTTGGTACTGATAAAGTTGGTGAAGATGTCTTTTATCAAGCACTTAAAAGCATTCGGACGGGTTTGTTGATTGGCTCGTTGACGACATTCATTATGCTGCCATTGGCGATTGTGTTTGGTATACTCGCGGGCTTTTTTCAGGGCTGGGTTGATGATCTGATTCAATATGTGTACACCACGCTCAACTCTATCCCGAGTGTGTTATTAATTGCAGCATCCATTTTAATGGTGCAAGTTTATATGGCTAAACATGAAGAGGCGTTTACTAGCGTCATCGTTCGCGCCGATATGCGCTTGTTATTTTTGTGCTTAATCTTGGGTGTTACGAGCTGGACAGGGCTTTGTCGTTTATTAAGAGCGGAGACGTTAAAGCTTAGAGAAATGGAGTTTGTGCAAGCGGCGCAGGCCTTAGGTGTTAAAAAAAGCCAAATTTTATTTCGCCATATTCTGCCTAATGTCATGCACTTAGTGCTTATTTCAGTGGTGCTGGATTTTAGCTCATTGGTGCTGGCTGAAGCGGTGTTATCGTATATCAATATTGGTGTTGATCCAACAACTTACAGTTGGGGCAATATGATAAACGGGGCTCGCCTAGAAATGGCGCGTGAGCCTTTGGTTTGGTGGTCATTAACTGCTGCCTTTGTGTTTATGTTTGCCCTAGTGTTGGCGGCAAATTTATTTGCGGATACGGTGCAAGAGGCTTTTGATCCACGGCGGAGTGAGCAATAAGGTGCGGTTGCGCGTTACAGCTTATAATTAAATTAGATTTTAATATCAAAACATATCATTAAATGTTCTGTTGCTGAGTTGTTATTATGTTGCTGAATTTCCAGCATGTGCTCTTCTGATGGCCAAATAGGCATGGCACAGTAGTAAAAATCTTTGGGTTTTTGCTGGTTCTAGCGAATTTTTAACATTAAGGTAACTCTCATGAAACATTCCTCCCTTAAGCGTATTTTTACACGCAGTACTCTCAGTCTATTATTTGCATTACCTGGTTTAGTGAGTGCGGAAGATTATTACGCTAAAACCCGGGGCTATCGTGTTGAACCCGAGCCTGAGCCACCGAGTTATGTGCGTAATTTGAGCAAAACCCAATTTGAGCAATTTCGCAATATTGAGTGGTTGGATGTGGGACTGGATCATAGAACCCGTTATGAATACCGAGAAAACGATTTGCGACCTTGGACGGATACTTCATCGGGTGCGCCGGTTTCTAAATATCGCCCAGAAACTGACAATTTATTTTTACTACGAACCCGTGCTTATGTTGGCGTAAAAGATATTCTTGATCCTTTGCGATTTGCGGTGGAATTTCAAGACTCGAGAAGTTATAACGGTCTTTATGAAACCTCTGTAGCCGATGTGAATGAATTTGAGCTGATTCAAGCGTATGGCGAGCTGTATTTTGACAATGCACTCGGACACAAACGCCCGATTAGTATCAGGGCCGGTCGGCAAAGTTTGGAATTGTTAGATCGACGTTTAATCGGCAATAATCAATTCCGTAACACGACCAACAATTTTGAAGGTTATCGTGTTCGTTTTGGCAAAAAGCAAAATAACTGGGATTTAGATACGTTTGCTTTGCAACCTGTCGAGCGGTTGAAATATGAATTTGACCGTCCTGATGAGCGTAACTGGATTTATGGTGCAGTACTTAGCCTTAAACAATGGTCTGATGTGATGACTATTCAACCGTATTTCTTAGGACGCAAAACTGAAGGCGATCCGTATAATGTTGATGTGACCTATCAAACTAACGATATGGATATTTACGCACCAGGGTTGCGTGTTTATGGCTTGATAGGTGACAGCGGTTTTGATTTTGATGCGGATATTAATAAACAATTTGGTCGTTATGGCAGTGGTAAAGGTTTTAAAAACGGTGTAGCGGTTCCGCAAAAAATGCTGCAACATGATGCCATTGCCTACTCTTTAGAGCTAGGTTATACCTTTGATCATGAGTGGAAGCCTAGGGCGAGCATGTATTATGGCTATGGCAGTGGCGATAAGCATTTAACGGACGGATCAAATCAACGTTTTGATACGTTTTATGGCTTTAATCAACCTTGGTCGAGAAATGATTATTTCTCATGGGATAATATCCATGCGCCAAAACTGCGCGTGGAGTTTGCTCCCCATAAAGATGTTCGCGTTGATACCGGCTATAACGCGTATTGGTTGGCTAGTCCAACTGATGCTTGGAATCGCGCCAAGTTACAAGATAAAACGGGCAATAGTGGTCGCTTTTTGGGGCATGAGTTTGATATTCGGATGCGCCATCAGCTGAACAGTTATGTGGAATGGAGTTTAAGTTATGCGCGCTTTAATCCAGGTGATTTTACAACTGCGCTAGCACGAGCGAATACCGGTCCATTTAGTTCTGAAGCTAGTAATTTTTTCTATTGTGAAGTTTCTTTGAACGCCTTTGGTGATGGCAAGCCCAAATACAAGTAAAACACGGATGCTATCAAGCGATTTAATCGCGGAATTAAGAAATTCCGCGATTTTTTTAGCAAACCAGTTCTCTATCTGGTCATAATCACCTTTACTTCACTTTAAAAATATCTATCATCCTACCAACGTAATCTTATACATTGACTGGATTGACATATGTTCTTCAAAAATTTGTGGTCTTCTCAAGGCAGTAATAATCAGAAAGACCTCGACTATTTACAATACACCTCTTCAGAAAAATCACTGACCCCTGTTAATCAGCTGGAGATAGGGATGTACGTGGTCGAATTGGATAGGCCTTGGCTAGAAACGCCGTTCTTATTTCAGGGCTTTGAATTAAGAACTGAGGCACAAATTCAAACAGTAAAAAATTACTGCAACTATGTCTACATCGATAAGGCCAAAACACGTATCGTTAAACGTGTTGTTTCGTCTAATACGGGTAATCATCAAACTAAAATTATTGGCAATCTGGATGCGCTAGTTCCTCCGGCTAGAATTGAAGGTGCTTTTGGGCAGGAGATCATTAGAGCTGAAAGCATATACAACAACACTGAGCAGCTTATTGCCAAATTTATGACGACTGCCGCTAAAGGGCAGGGCGTTGACGGTTGGGCAGCAAAGAAAGCGGTTTCGGAATGTGTGAGCAGTGTACTCAATTCACCGGATGCTATGGTTTGGTTGACGCAATTGAAAAGTAAGGATAAATACACCTTACAGCACAGTTTAAATGTCTGTATTTTAGCGGTTGTTTTTGCACGGTATCTGGATTTGTCTAAAGAGCATATTATCAGCCTGGGCTTGTGTGGCATGTTGCATGATATCGGCAAAATGCGTATACCCACTCGCTTGCTGAATAAGCGTAGCCAGTTAGAAAATACTGAGCTGGAGCTATTAAAAACGCATACCACATTGGGCTATGAATTGCTTAAGTTGAGCGATTATTTGGACTCTTGTGTTGCCGAGACCGCATTAACCCATCATGAGTGTTTGGATGGATCTGGTTATCCGCGTGGCATTAAACAGGGTAGCATCTCAGATTTTTCAAAAATAATCGCCATTGTCGATGCGTATGATTCCATGACGAGCAACAAAATCTATCAAAAAGGACAAACGCATCTTGAGGCTATCCACAACTTAATGACGATGGCCGGGCATCATTGGGATAAGCCGCTGGTGATTAAATTTATTGAGTGTTTGGGTGTTTATCCACCGGGTAGTCCGGTTATTATGACCAATGGCTCAATTGGGATAGTCGTTGAAGTAAACGAGCAAGTCAGGCTGCGACCTAAAGTCTTACTGTTACTGGACGCAGACAAACAAGCAATTCAAGAGGAGATCGTCGACTTGTCGCAAATGGTTTGTGACAAAAATGGCGTTGCCCTGACGATAAAAAATATCATTAACGCGAGTGATTGGGATATTGATCCAGCCAACTATCTGAGTGCCATCCAATTGCAGACGGATAGTCGTTTAGCTGATAATCTAAAGTGAAGTGAGCCGGATAGTTGTCTATCCGGCTCTATTTTGCTACTTATTTTTTGCTTTATTACGTTCGTTTACTTCTTTAATCACTTCATCGGCCACGTTTTTAGGGCATGGCATATAGTGTGAAAATTCCATAGAGAACTGACCACGACCCGAAGTCATGGTACGCAAATCACCGATGTAGCCAAACATATCACTGAGCGGCACATCAGCTTTGATACGCACACCAGTAACACCGGCATCTTGTGATTTAATCATGCCACGGCGACGGTTTAAGTCACCAATCACATCGCCGACGTGTGCGTCAGGTGTGAATACATCGACTTTCATGATAGGCTCAAGTAACTGCGGGCCGGCTTTAGGAATGGTTTGACGATAAGCAGCGCGGGCGGCAATTTCAAACGCGATAGATGACGAGTCAACCGCATGGAAGGCACCGTCAGTCAGGTTGACTTTAAAGTCCAAACACGGGAAGCCCGCTAATACACCTCTATCGACACTGGCTTTAAAGCCTTTGTCAACAGCAGGCCAGAATTCTCTCGGTACGTTACCACC
The DNA here is from genome assembly GCA_903945375.1 of uncultured Methylococcaceae bacterium. Taxonomy (GTDB): domain Bacteria; phylum Pseudomonadota; class Gammaproteobacteria; order Methylococcales; family Methylomonadaceae; genus Methylovulum. Next base: position 8,378 of record CAJAVP010000089.1, read on the forward strand.
GGTTACGCTTGATTCAAACACAAAGCCGCTACCTGGCTCGCCTGGCTCGATAATATAATCAATTTTTGCGTATTGACCTGAACCACCTGATTGCTTTTTATGCGTATAACTGTCTTCGACACGTTGCGTAATGGTCTCGCGATAAGCCACTTGCGGTTTACCGACATTAACTTCAACACCGTGCGTACGTTTTAAAATGTCCACTTTAATATCAAGATGTAACTCACCCATACCCTTGATAATGGTCTCGCCACTTTCTTCGTCAGTCTCAACGCGGAAGGACGGATCTTCTTGAATCATTTTACCTAAGGCTACGCCCATTTTCTCATTGCTACCTTTGTCTTTTGGCGAAATAGCAATGGAAATAACGGGATCAGGGAATACCATTGGCTCTAAAGTCGCTGGTTTGTCAGGATCGCATAAGGTATGTCCCGTCTGAACATTTTTTAAACCGATTAAGGCAACGATATCGCCGGCTTGTGCGGTTTCAATTTCAGAACGGTCATCCGCGTGCATTTCTACCATCCGACCGACGCGTTCGGTTTTTCCGGTAAACGTATTTAGCAAGGTATCGCCTTTTTTCAAGCGACCTGAGTAGATCCGGACGAAGTTGAGTGCGCCAAATCGGTCGTCCATAATTTTGAAAACCAAAGCACGTACTGGGCGGTCTGCGTCAACAATCGCGTGTTCACCGGTTGGATTACCTTCCAAATCGACTTCCGGTTGTGGATTAACTTCCATTGGATTAGGCAGGTAATCGATAACGCCATCCAGAACCAATTGCACGCCTTTGTTTTTGAATGAAGAACCACAAAATGTTGGGAAGAAATCCATCTTGATCGTGCCTTTGCGTAGGCAATGTTTGAGCTCTTCTAAGGTCGGCTCTTCGCCTTCCAAGTATTTTTCCATGATGTCATCTTCTTGGTCAGAAACTTGGTCGATCAGCTTCGCACGCCATTCTTCCACATCCGCTTCCATATCCGCAGGCACGTCTTTGATTTCATATTTCAATGGATCGCCAGATTCGTCCCAGATCCATGCTTTGCGGGTCAACAAGTCGACCACACCAACGAATTGGTCTTCACGACCAATCGGCAGAGTCATTACCACAGGCGTTGCGCCCAATACCTCTTCAATTTGTTTGACAACACGAAAAAAATCAGCTCCCAATCTATCCAATTTGTTGACGTAGATAACACGTGCAACTTTAGAATCGTTAGCATAACGCCAGTTAGTTTCTGATTGAGGTTCTACACCGCCAGAGCCGCAGAAAACGCCGACACCACCATCTAAGACTTTTAATGAACGATAGACTTCGATAGTAAAGTCCACGTGACCTGGGGTGTCAATGATATTGAAGCGATGATCTTTCCAAAAACAAGTGGTTGCAGCGGATTGAATCGTGATGCCGCGCTCTTGTTCTTGCACCATGAAATCGGTAGTGGCCGCCCCATCGTGTACTTCACCAATTTTATGAATTTTACCGGTCAGTTTTAAAATGCGCTCGGTCGTTGTTGTTTTACCGGCATCCACGTGAGCGAAAATACCGATGTTTCTGTAAAGCGTTAGATCTTTCATGTGATTACTCTAATGTTAGCAAAAAGTCTTTTATGGTGACTACCCTTGAGTGCTTACTCAGGAGGGTGTTGGACTGGGGCGCAAGACTACGATTCATAACCGAATAGACTTTAAACATTAACGGTTTAGAAACCATTGCTGAAAATGGAGCGCGTCGGATATAGGTCAATGTAGTGCAAAGCCAAGTGGCATAGCGTTTAAAAGTCACCGTGCCATATCACTCGTCCAGCTTCGAAAGCCGCTTATTCTAACCTAAAATTGTAAAAAAAATAGAGGAAACATCTATTTGTGAGGACAAACTTTAATAAGATAAATCATAGAGGGTCTTTTGAAAGACTGGACATTTTTTCTAAAATCGTTTTTAGTAATCGTACGACTCCCCTTTACAACGTTTCGTCCATGCCAGAAACGACGGGATTCTAGTCCGTTCTGGTTTGTTTTTAGCCGATTATTCTAATCATTGAGATGCTATGCCAATTAAATCCTTTAAAGATAAACAGCCTTGTTTAGGTGATTCGGTTTATATCGATGATTCTGCGGTGGTGCTGGGTGATGTCCACTTAGGTGATGAGGTGTCTATTTGGCCGATGGTTGTCATTAGAGGGGATGTCGAGCACATCAGTATCGGTGCAGGGACTAATGTGCAAGATGGTGCAGTGTTACATGTCTCCCATGCGGGTAAGTTTTCACCTCAAGGGCATCCTTTAACGATTGGGCGTAACGTGACGATTGGACATAGAGCGGTTGTGCATGGCTGCACGATTGGTGATTATTGCTTGGTGGGCATTGGTGCGATTGTTTTAGATGATGCTGTGCTTGAGGATTACGTGATGCTCGGTGCAGGTGCCTTAGTTCCCGCACGAAAACGACTGCTGAGTGGTTATTTATATGTGGGTTCACCCGCTCAGCAAGTTAGGCCGTTAACTGACTCAGAAAAGGATTTTTTGGCGTATTCTGCACAACATTATGTGAGTTTAAAAAATGAGCATATGAACTCAGTGACTATCCGCTCTCGATTTGCTTTTGGTAGACGGTAGTATTGGTCATTACTGTTGGAAAAGGGACAGCGACGATGATGGATGTCGCTCTAACTGTCCCCCAAAAGTTTAAATATTACTCGGTTTCCGAAATAGCTAAATGAAAATATCGTTCGGCATCGGCAATGAGTTTTGCCACTACTTGGGCATCTAAATGTCCGTCGGTAACGCGGGCTTGCATGTCGCTAATAATGTTTTCAAGGTGCATTCCCGCGCGATACGGGCGTTCTTGCGCTAATGCTTGAAAAATATCCGCAACAGCGATGATTCGACATTCCAGATCAAGGGCGTTTTGTTGGGTTTTAAATGGATAACCATCGCCGATCAAGGTTTCGTGATGGAGACCTGCCCAGAAAGGAATTTGGGAATCTCCAAACACACGACGCAATATGCGATAAGTGTCATAGCTATGACGGTGCATCATAGCGCGTTCTTCCGATGTCAGGCTGCTCGGTTTATCGATAATGTCTTCAGACACTCGCAATTTACCAATATCATGGAGTAAACCAGCTATTTCAATTTGATCTAGTAACTCCGCGCTGCGCCCAAATTCAGCCGCTAAATGTCGGGCAATGGTAGCGACGCGTTGCGAATGCTCGACTGTGAAAGGAGATTTTGCATCTACGACACGCGAAAATAACCGCGCTAAATCTTTAAGATCAACCATGTTAAGTAAGGTTGCCGGTGCATTTTTGCCAATCAAACGCAAATCTTCGTCTAAATAGTCTGGCTCCATAGCTAACCAAAAGGCTTCTTGATTAGCAATTTGTGCAAATGCGTCGACTAACACAGGTGCAAAGAGTAAGCCCGATAGCGTTTGGATGCGAGCAATAATCTCGGGGTAATTAATTAAAATCGCATTGCTACACAACATGGGGGCTTGTAAAACATCAATTCGATCTGCAAGAAACAGTAAGTTGGTGTGCAAGCGTGTACATTCATCCATGTTTAGGTTTTGTAGGTCTTCCCAACGAGTATGGTGATAACGAATAGCCGTTGCTAAATAAGCCAAAGGCTGACACTCTGATAAATACAGCGCCCCTCGAATACAATGATCTTCAGCGCCTTCCCATTCTAGAGTTTCAGTAAGCTGGCGGTGTTCGATGATTTTAGAAACGCCACAGTCATGCAGCATACCGGCATGAAGGATAGATAAGCAGTCTGCATCTGACCAATGTAGTTGCTGAGCAATGGCGAGGGCGATGCTAGCGACACGTTTACCATGCATGATTTCGTCAACGCCTACTAAGTCTAATGCGCTACTTAACGCGCTAATGGCATTATGGATATTAATGGTTAGTGGTGTCATGAGTTCGCTTCGCAAAAATAAGCGGAAAAAAAAGGGCACATTTTGTGCCCTTTTTGATTTGGTAATGACTGCTTAAGGTCGATTAGGCAAGCATTTCTTTAACTTTAGTCATGATGCCGACAGGATCAAGACCTTGGTGTGGGAATTGTTCCCATAATCCACCGCAGCCTTCTTTGTGTGTGCCTAAATGGGCGAATTTAGGTGTTAAGCCACGCTCTAACAACCAAGAACCGTAACGGCTACCTAAACCGGTTTTGCGGTTGAAGGACTCAACCACTAATACCATTGGCGAATTACCGACTTTTTGCAACATGTCTTCGTCGATTGAGCTTAAGGTGGGTTTGTTGATTAAGCCGACATCAATGCCTTCTTGTTTCAGACGCTCAACGGCATCTAGTGCACGGTATAAGGTTTCACCAAAGGCAACAATGTAACCTTGTTTGCCTTCACGAATCACTTCGTCTTTGCCAGGCACAAATTGATAATCGCCGCCAAAAAATTCTTTGCCGTTTTCATCCAGAATAGTAGGGACTTTAGAACGCGTTGAGAAAACAAAACGTAAACCTGGATTGAAGAAAATGCTACTGACACAGGCACGCATTTGGTTAGGATCGGCTGGGAAATATAAGCCGGTGGCATAACCATCGTTTAAGCCATTATCAGCAAAGAAGTTGTTTAAACCAAAATGGCAGGTATTATCCGCCATATCGTCAATGCCAGAATGTGAGAAATGGCTTAAAACGTTAGAGTTGTTTAAACGTGCCATCGTAATTTCTGACATTAACATTTCTAAGAACGCGCTAAATGTGCCAAAAATACCTTGTTTGCCCGCTTCCATACCGAAACCAGCAGCGGCTGAGAAATTGCCGCGCTCCATAATACCGGATGAGATAAAGGTTTCAGGGTAAGCGGTGTGGATTTTGTGTAGACCACAAGAGCCCTCTAAGTCCGAGTCAATGACGCGGACTTTAGCAATACGCTCGGCTTCGCTTAATGTGCTCATAGCAGCCACAGCGGCATCACCAAAGACATTACGGTTAGCATCCCATTGGTCGCTAGAGCCTAAGAATTTATAGTCATTTTTAGGTGCAACGATACCTTTAAGGTGATCTGCGGCCGCTTGTTGATCATGCGCTTCTAAATACTCAGTGGCTAATTTGACCGAGATCACATCATGACCGTGCGTTGAGCCTTCTAAGCCAGCGATACCTGGGCACATTGGACGATGGTTAATAATCGCCACAGGACCTGGGGTGTTGATGGCTTTGCAAATACGCGCATATAAATCATCAATATCTTCACCGTCGCCTTCTAATACCGTTAAGCCATGACCTTCTAAGGTTTTAGCGGTAGAGCAACCGACTAAGTAATGTGACGGATGACCGGCGATGGTGACGTTGTTGTCGTCAATAATGAGTTTAACATTCAGGCGTTGAGCCACGGCAAGACGAGCAGCTTCGGCATCATTACCTTCTTGTTGTGAGCCGTCTGAGCCTAAGCAGAAAGCGATTTTTGATGGATTGGCCATTGCCACGCCGTTGACATAAGGCCACATATGACCTAAACGACCTGAGCTAAATTTTACACCTGGGGTAAACCCTAATTCAGGATGCCCTGGCAAATGTGAATGTGCGGCACGGTATTCCATCAAACGTTCAGCCGGTAAGTCGCCATTTAAGGTAGACATTAAATATTGTGTGGCGACACGGTGACCGGCTTCGTCAAAAAATATCGGTATAAATTGCTCGGCTGCGCCTCTGAATAAGGCATCCATAATCATCACTTCTGGCACGGTATCAAAAGGGCCGCCGGTATGTCCGCCTACGCCTCTAGCTGCACCTGTTGCGGTGAAGAAAACAATGGCATCACGGCACAGTTGGATATTGGCTTTTAAGCTGGCGCGTTGTGCATCGGTTAAGGTATTAACACTGGGATCTAAGCTAATACGTTGATAAGCACCAAGATCGATAGGGAAATTAGACATTTTAGTTTCTCGTGGTTAAAGGTTAGTGGATTAAAAGTCGGTTAATTATTATGGATTGCATAAAACGGGATTCAAAAAACCGTTACATTACACCTTGCCCTTAAGAACTGTGCAAGAAATTTTGTAGCGGTGCGTTTGAGTCACTCGCTAAGTCGATTTGTTGTTAGGGTTTTAAGTCGCTTGAACGAGGTATTACGACTAAGGCGTCGTGAGCGAACCGGCTTGTAAATAATCGTTTAAATATTTCATAATGAGTTCTGATGCCTCATGATTTTGGCTGGATACCGCAATTTGGATGTAAGTCGCGTTACCCATCTGATGGCAATTTACAATGGCTGCACTTTGCTCGCCAAAGCCGCCGATGGTGCCGTTGCCATGATCTTGAATGTCCAGATTCATTTTCTCCATGATCTCTTTGCTTTTTTGCTGGCATTGCGCGTAGCTCAGGGTATGTTTCATAAAGCTTGCTGTGGTTAACGCAGGCGGTTCAGCAAAAGCGGATGGGCTGAGTAATGTAAGTAGGGTGAGTGCAAGATAGGTTTTTGTTGGCATTATAAAATCTCCAATGAGTCGTTGTGTTAGACCACACGGTCGGTTGGTGTTTGTCCTGCAAAAAAGGTCGAAATATTATCCAGTACACGGTTGCCCATAGCGATTCGCGTTTCCTCGCTGGCACTGCCAATGTGTGGCAATAAGGCAATATTATTGAGTTCCAAAAAGCCCGGGTGAATAGCCGGTTCACCTTCGTAAACGTCCAGTCCAGCACCCGCAATCCAACCTTCTTTGAGTGCTTTTATCAAGGCCTCACTATCTACCACATCGCCTCTTGCGGTATTGATTAAATGTGCGGTTGGACGCATGAGTTTTAAACGGTGTTCGTTAAGCAAATGTTTTGTGTCGGCCCCCCCCGGACAATGCAGCGAGACAAAATGCGCTTCAGTGAGCAGTTCTTCAATATTCGTGCAGCGCGTGGCGTGTAGCTCATTGACAATCGCGGGCTCAGGATCAGACGGCACATAGAACAAGATTTTCATGCCGAAGCCATGATGGGCTTTTCGTGCCATAGCTTGGGCAATGCGACCAAAGCCAATTAAGCCTAAGGTTTTGCCCGTGACTTTTTGTCCCAATAATTGCGTAGGCCCCCAACCGTGCCATTGTCGATTGAGTACCATGCGCTCCGCTTCTGGTGCGCGTCGTGCGGACATGAGCAATAGCAACATCGCAATATCAGCGGTGCAATCGGTCAAAACATGGGGGGTATTGGTGACGGTAAGGTTTGCCGCTTTCGCAGCTTGGATGTCGATATTGTTATAGCCCACACCAAAATTACCGATGATTTTTACCTGTCGGTTGTCGACGTGGATAATGTCAGCGGTGATAGCATCGGTGACGGTGGTGAGCAAAGCATCCGCTGATTGCATGGCGCGTTTTAAGGCATCGACTGTCATAGGCGTGTCTGATTCATTGCATTGGACATCATAGCGCGTCTTGAGTTGAGCTTCGACTTCAGACGGCCAGCGTCGCGTGACGATGACTTTGGGTTTATTCATAGGCTTGATGTAAGTTTAATAAAATCGAGAAGTTAAAACAGCAGAGTAGTCATGTGCAGGGGTGCTGGTTTAATAGGCGTTTGGGATTGTGCGCTCCCAAGCTAGACTAAGCTCGGCACTTGGGAGCGAGTTTAACCTGATTATGCGGCGGTAGCGCGATAATATTCAATCGCGGCGGCAACACCACTACCGGGTTTAATATCAATGCCACTATCGAGCATCGCCATTTCTACACCGGCAATCGCGCCCAGCATAGAGACATCGTTCATATCGCCAACATGACCAATACGGAACACTTTACCGGCGAGTTCAGATAGACCTGCGCCCAGTGAAATATTATATTTGCTGAAAGCTGTACTGATAACCGTACGCGCATCTTTATCGGCAGGAACCACAATCGCGGAAACAGTATTGGATTCAAATCCAGGTTGAGCGCAAAGCGTAAGTCCCCATGCCGCAATGGCTTTGCGAGTGCCTTCTGCCAAGCGGTAATGACGGGCATAGACATTTTCCATACCTTCTTCCAATAGCAAGTCTATGGCTTTGCGTAAGCCATAAAGCAAAGGTAAATTAGGCGTATAAGGCGTATAGCCGGCTGCATTATTGGTTATTTGGTCTTTCAAATCTAAAAAGCAGCGAGGATAGGTGGAGGTTTCAACTGCGGCTAAGGCCTTTTGACTGAAAGCTAAAATTGCTCCGCCGGCGGGTAGCATAAAGCCTTTTTGTGAGCCACTGATGGCGGCATCGATGCCCCAGTCTTCCATACGAAAATCGATGCTAGCAATTGAGCTAACACCATCAACAAATAGAAACGCCGGATGATTTGCCGTATCCATTGCTTTGCGTACACCAGCAATATCACTGGTGACACCGGTTGCCGTTTCATTGTGTGTGGCTAACACGGCTTTAATCGTGTGTTGGGTATCTTCTTTAAGACGCGCTTCCAGTTTATCCAAAGGAATGCCAGTACCCCACACTTCTTGATGAATTTCTACATCAAAGCCCAAGCGTTTAGCCATTTCCGCCCATAAATGGCTAAATTGACCAAAACGATAAATTAACACTTTATCGCCAGGATTGAGGCAGTTTGTCAGTGCAATTTCCCAGCCTGCGGTGCCTGTTGCGGGGAATACAAAGGCTTGTCCAGTTTCGGTACGAAAAACTTTTTTGAGGTCATTCAGTAACGGGGTCAGTAATTTTGGAAAAACGGGTGAACGATGGTCTTCCATAGGAATGTGCATGGCGTTCAGAATTTCGTTTGGGACGTTGGTAGGGCCAGGGATATAGAGATGGTTACGACCTGCCATGATTGCCTCTTTGCTAGATAGTTAATAGTAAATTTTAGGGATTAAGTGTGCTTGACTCGGTTTTAAATCTCTCATTTGTTAAAAGCTAAACACCGAAGTATTCAAACATAATTCAATCCTAAAGCAGCTTGGCTATGATAGCAATGCCAAACCGAAAAATTCGCTAATAATTGACTTTACTAAGTCTGAAAGTAGAATGACCCATTTATTTATTTCTGGCTCGTGCCAGAGTTATTTCAGAGCTACTGCTGAGTAGTAGACCATCCCTCAAGATTAGGATTATACCGATGAGTCACACCTTATATACCGCTGCTGTGCAACGGGTACAACGCTGCGAGTTAGCCGTTCCTGGTTCAAGCCCTGAGCGTTTTGAAAAAGCCATGAAAAGCGGCGCGGACTTTATTTTTCTGGATTTAGAAGATGCCGTAGCACCTGATGATAAGTTGCAAGCCAGAAAAAACATTATTGAAGCGGTCAATGATTTGGACTGGAAGGGGCATGGCGTTACCGTATCGGTGCGTATCAATGGCCTGGATACCCAATACATGGTGCGTGATGTCGTGGACTTAGTCGAACAATGCGGTGCAAGATTAGATACGATTCTGATTCCCAAAGTTGGCGTGTATGCCGATGTTTACATGGTCGAGGCGATGTTGAATCAGTTAGAAATGCAGCAGGGGCTGAAACATAAAATTGGCATCGAAGCCTTGATTGAAACGGCACTCGGCATGGCGAATGTGGAAGACATTGCGCGTCAAGGTGCTGCCGGTCGCCTGGAAGCCTTGCATTTTGGCGTTGCGGATTATGCCGCTAGTAACCGTGCGAGAACCACCAATATTGGTGGCTTAAATCCCGATTATCCGGGCGATCAATGGCATTTTGCCATCAGCCGGATGACCGTCGCTTGTCGTGCGTATGGCTTGCGACCCATTGATGGGCCGTTTGGGGATTTTAATGATCCTGAAGGCTATCGCATGGCGGCTAAACGTGCTGCCGCGTTAGGTTGTGAAGGCAAATGGGCGATTCATCCTAGCCAAGTGCCATTGGCGAATGAGGTTTTTACGCCACCTGCGGCTGAAATTGAAAAAGCACAACGTATTTTGGCGGCACTAAAAGAAGCGGCAGCGCAAGGTAAGGGGGCAGCCGCCTTAGATGGTCGTTTAATCGATGCGGCTTCTGAAAAAATGGCAAATAATGTCGTGCGAGCTGCTGAGGCAATAGCGGCAAAAACGCGATAATTTACACTCAATAACAAAGGGAGATGCTGTGGATATTCATGAGTATCAAGCAAAAGAAATCTTAAGCAATTACGGCGTAAAAATCGCCGTAGGTGGCTTGGCGTATAGTCCTGAAGATGCCGTGCAACGCGCACGAGAAATCGGTGGGCGGATTTGGGCAGTTAAAGCACAAATTCATTCAGGCGGGCGTGGCAAAGCGGGCGGCATTATCATTTGCCGTAGTCATGATGAAGTGGAAGCTGCCGCCGAAGCTTTATTGGGCAAACGTTTGATTACCCATCAAACGGGAGCAGTGGGTAAGGTTTGTGGTCGATTATATGTCGAAGCCGGTACTGAAATAACGAAGGAAATGTATTTTTGCCTTTTAGTTGATCGCAGTGCTGAACGTATTGTGATGATTGGCTCCGCGCAAGGCGGCATGGAAATCGAAGAGCTGGCAGTGACCCAGCCGGATGCCATTAAAAAAATCTATATCGATCCAGCGGTCGGATTACAAGACTATCAAGCCAGAGAAATGGCGTTTGCCTTGCAAATGGACGCTGACAATATGAGTCATGCGGTCAAAACCATCAAAGGCTGTTATCGTGCTTTGCGTGATTTAGATGCCAATATGTTGGAAATCAATCCCTTAGTCACAACACATAGCGGTAAACTGTTGGCCTTAGATGCCAAAATGACATTTGATGAAAATGCGTTGTTTAGGCAATTAAAAATTTCTGAATTACGTGACAAAACTCAAGAAGACCCGCGCGAGACAGCGGCGGCGGATCGCGGTTTAAGCTACGTCGGTTTAGATGGCGACATTGGTTGTATGATCAATGGCGCCGGTTTGGCAATGGCAACGATGGATATGATTAAATTGGCTGGTGGTGAGCCGGCTAACTTTCTCGATGTCGGCGGTGGCGCGTCAGCTGAGCGGACTGAAAAAGCGTTCCGCTTAGTGTTGGCAGATAAAAATGTCAAAGCCATGCTGGTCAATATTTTTGCGGGAATCAACCGTTGCGATTGGATTGCTGAAGGGGTTGTCCATGCGGTTCGCAAGCTTGATATGAAAGTACCGCTAATCGTTCGCTTGTCAGGAACAAATGTTGAAGAAGGGCAGCGCATTATTGCGGAAAGTGGACTCCCCATCATTACAGCAGAGACGTTAGCAGAAGCGGCTGAAAAAGCAGTGCAGGCGCGTAATGATGTTGTTGCAAGCGAGGCTTAAGGAATTATATGGCTATTTTAATTAATGAAACGACTCGAATCATCGTACAGGGCTTCACTGGAAAAATTGGTTCTTTTCATGCACAAGACATGATCCATTATGGCTCAAAGATTGTCGGTGGTGTGACACCCGGTAAAGGTGGGCAAACTCATTTAGGATTGCCGGTATTCAATATGGTCAAAGAAGCCGTGCAACACGCCGGTGCTGAGGCCAGTATTATTTTTGTACCACCTGCTTTTGCGGCGGATTCCATCATGGAAGCCGCCGATGCGGGGATTAAGTACTGCGTCGCGATTACGGACGGTATTCCTACGCAAGATATGATGCGTGTCAAAAACTTTTTGCGGCGTTTCCCCAAAGAAGAACGCATGATTTTAACCGGCCCCAATTGTGCCGGTACAATTAGCCCAGGACGTGCCATGCTAGGCATTATGCCCGGGCATATTTATCAGCAAGGTCATGTTGGTATTGTTGGGCGTTCTGGAACTTTAGGCTATGAAGCGGCGGATCAAATGAAACGCCTAGGCATCGGTATATCTAGCTCAGTCGGGATTGGTGGCGACCCTATCAATGGTAGCTCGCACCGTGATGTACTGGCGTTGTTTGAGCAAGATGACGAAACCAAAGTGGTGTTAATGATTGGTGAGATTGGCGGCCCGCAAGAAGTTGAAGCGGGGCTGTTTGCCAAAGAACATATGAATAAGCCGGTGGTCGCGTATATTGCAGGATTAACAGCGCCTGAAGGTCGGCGCATGGGTCACGCCGGCGCGATTATTTCCGAAGCGGGTGAGAGTGCGGCGGAAAAGGTGGCGATGTTAAAAGACTATGGCGTGACAATTTGTCCAACCCCTGCGTCAATGGGGGCGACGGTCGCTGAGGTTTTGGCAAAAATTTGATTGAGTCCCTCTGACTATCCATTTGCTGAGCGGAGTCGAGGCCATCGATTTTGGCGATATTCGCTTCGACTACTTCGACATCGTTCAGCACAAGTCAGCTTAGCCAATGGTAGTTTATGCAGATGGCTAAAAACGACATCCTGATTCTTAAAGGTAACGCAAACAATCTATGCGGATTATGTTCAAAAATCGTCTTTTTGACGGGCTTTCTGTGTCAACGAGTCGTCAATATCCCTTAAACAGTGCGTTGCAACGCTATGTTTAAAGGCTTTCGTCTTGTTTGTATTCTGTTCTACTTGTTATTGACCAGCGTACCGGTCTCGTCCAACCCTCTAATTTTAGAAAACACTAACGGCAACCCTTCATTGACAGGGCATTTGTCTTGGTTTGTGGGCAGTTCGCAATTAGGTCTTGAAGAGATTGTCAAACACTATCAAGCCGGTCATTTTTTGACTAGCTCTAATAACGAGATTGCGGCTGGTTTTCATCCTGAGGATACCGTTTGGGTGCATTTTTCTGTGACTCGACAAGCCGGAACGACCAAAGATTGGTGGTTGACTACCCCTATTGATGCCTATGATTTCATAGATGCTTATCTTGAAAAAGCGGGTGGATTGTATACCGTTTATCAAGGTGGTCGCGTCATGCCCTTTGCAAAACGCCAGATTTTTTGGCGAGGTCAAGCGTTTCATTTAAATCTTGAAAGAACCGGAGAAACGCAGATTTATCTGCGAGTTAAGTCATGGTCAACGATCAGCCTTCCACTTCAGCTTTGGCAGGAACAGGATTTTGAGCATTTTAGGATTTTAGATGAATTAGGCTTTGGTGTGTTTTTTGGCATCATGAGCATCGTATTGTTCCTCAGCACCTACCGAGCCGTTGTTCATGGTTTCAAAGTCGATGCCTATTATGCGGTGTATATTTTCTGTTTTGTACTTAGCAACATGATTTTGCTTGGTTTTTTTCAGCAGATGGGGTTATCGGATGATTTTTCATTGCGATATTTCTTGCTTTGTTTTGCAGGCGCTTTTTTAGCTGTTGCGTTGTTATGGTGTTTGGTTTGGTTTATTACCTGGCCGGTGTCAATTGTCAAACTACTGATTAACATCGTTCGATTTATCTCGGTGCTTTATGTGCTGATTATTACCGGTGTTTGGATATTCATGCCCTCAATATTAGCGCTCTGGGTATCATTAGGTATGTTAGTGCTTCTAGTTATTGAGTTTTTGATGCTTGTTTGGGCAACGTGGAATGATTTTGCGAATGCGAGGATTTTTGCACTGGCTTATCTTCCCTTTGTAGTTAGTGCGATGTTGTTGTTTTTTGTGATGCTGGGTTTTTGGCAGGTGCAAGATACGTGGTTGTTGCGAAAAATTATTTTTATCTCAGCGATTTTTCATGCGGTATCAATGACTGTTGTGATTCTTTACCGAGAAGGTTTGCAGCGTAAACAAAATGAAAAAAATTTACACATCGCCGCGACGACCTTTGAAACACCACATGAAGCTATTGTTATCACCGACACCGAAGGCAAGATCGTCCAGGTCAATCACTTTTTTGAGCACGTGACGGGTTATGAGCAAAGTGAAGTACTGGGCGAGTCGATTACAATTTTTGATGCTCAACAACAGCCCCCAGACTTTTATCAGCACATTACGCGCACTTTGAGCACTCGGGGAGCCTGGAGTGGGGATTGTGAGGTAAAGTGCAAAAATGGCGGCTATTATCTTATTCAGATCAATATTACGGCGATTAAAGATGCTAGCGATAGCATTTTGCATTTCGTAGCCGCATTTAAAGATATCTCTGAGCTTAAAAAAATCGAAGCGTTGTTACAGAATCTAGCGTTTTATGATTCCCTGACACAGCTGCCTAATCGACAATTATTGACGCCCCGCATTGCGCTTGCTTTATCGAATGCAACGCAAAACCAACAATTTGGGGCGTTATTATTTCTAAATATCGATAATTTCAAGTTGCTCAACGATACGCAGGGCTCTTATGCTGGAGATCAGCTTTTAGTGCAAATCAGCTTGCGTTTACAAGCCTGTTTAACCAGCACCGAGACATTGGCTCGCATAGGTGGTGATGAATTTGTTCTGTTGGTCGAAAATCTGGGTTCAGCTGTGTCAGCAGCTACGCACTCTGCTTCGGTGTTGGCAGAAACCATCCGCGTTGCTATCAGTCAACCGTATTCCGGTGAGCATCAAGAACAGCATCTCTATGCCAGCATTGGCGTCGTATTGTTTTGCGATGATTACGAGCTGGGTGAGGACTTACTAAAATATGCAGGTATCGCTATGTCTGCGGCAAAAAATGCCGGTGGTAATCAGGTGCATTTTTTCAAATCTAGTTTGTTGCAACACGCTAGGCTACGTGCAGAGTTGGAAGAAAATTTGCATCATGCATTAGTCAAAAAACAGTTGCAGTTGTTCTATCAAGTCCAAGTGGATCAGCATCGCCGCCCTTGGGGGGCAGAGGCTCTGCTGCGCTGGCGAATGAGTAATGGCGAGTGGTGTTCACCCGCAGAGTTTATACCCATCGCCGAACAATCAGATTTAATCTTAAAGCTCGGCGCGTGGGTTTTAGAGGCGGCCTGCCAGCAATTAGCACAATGGAGTCAATACGAACACACCCGCGATTTAGTGTTGGCCGTCAATATCAGCGCAAAACAATTTAAGCAAGACGATTTTATGGCGCAAGTAAAGGCGGTGATTCAGCAGTATGGCATTGCGCCTTACCGGTTAAAATTTGAGTTGACGGAGAGTCTGGCATTAGAAAACCTCGACGAGGTGATTACTAAAATGCTTGAAGTTAAACAGGCACTAGGCATAAAACTGTCGCTGGATGATTTTGGTACAGGGTTCTCGAGTCTGTCCTATTTGAAACGGTTGCCTGTCGATCAGATTAAAATAGATCAAAGCTTTGTCCGAAATATAACAACCGATGCTAGTGATGCCGTTATGGTCAAAAGCATCATCGACATGGCACACAACTTTGGTTGCGAAGTCATTGCTGAGGGCGTGGAGACCGAAGATCAGTTGAACTTTTTACAGCAACATGGCTGCATTCTGTATCAGGGCTATTTGTTCAGCAAGCCATTGCCTATTGAAGCGTTTGAGCAGCTGATTCAGATAGGTAAGGAGAAAAATAAATAAACGGCTTGCCTTAGCTGTTGAAATAAAACAGCTAAGGCTAAGGAACACCAACAAATATTACTGATGCAATCTGAAAACGCTGTACTTAGCGCAACGCTGGATTTTGCATCATCGTTGTCAAGGTTTTACCCAATGCGGCACCTAATTTCCCTGCTATTTTGTCGATAAAACGTTTTTGTTGGGTGAAATCGACGTGCTTTTCTGCGCCAATCAATTCTTTAGCAACATAGTCTTCATTGCCTACCGCATCAGCAATACCAATTTTGATACCTGATTCGCCAGTCCAGACTAGGCCGGAAAACATATCAGGTGTTTCTTTAAGGCGCTCGCCGCGACCATTTTTTACCGCATTGATAAATTGTTGATGTACTTCGCCCAATAGGCTTTGCATATACTGCGTTTCATCGGATTTAGGTGGCGAAAAAGGGTCGAGCATGGCTTTATGTGAGCCGGCTGTCATTAATCTGCGTTCTATGCCGACTTTTTGCATTACATCGACAAAACCAAAGCCATCCATTAAGACGCCAATTGAGCCGATTAAGCTGGAAGGGTTGACGAAAATTTTATCTGTGGCCGACGCGATAAAATAACAACCTGAAGCGCAAATATCGCTCACCACCGCATAAATCGGTAGAGTAGGGTGTTCTTTTTTTATTTTTCTTATTTCTTCGTAGATATAAGACGATTGTACGGGGCTGCCGCCTGGGGAATTGGCATGGAGAATAATGCCTTTGGTGTTTTCGTCTTTAACCGCCTCTCGCAAACTATCGATAATGTCGGCGGCGTTGGCATCTTTGTCTTCCGCAATAGGGCCTACGATATCGATAATGGCGGTGTGTTGATGACCCGTAGCGCCCATTTCCGTCTTTATTTTGGGGTAAACAGCCAGCCCCAGTAAGGCAATTAGGTAAGCGAACATGAGTGACTTAAAAAAAATCCCCCACCGTCGTGCGTGGCGTTGTTCTTTGATGGCGGCAAAGGCCAGTTGTTCGATGACAGCTCGTTCCCAGCCTGAGTCAGACTCATGGGGGGTAGTGTTTGGGTGTTCCATAAGACTCCTCGGGTTATCCTAAAATAAGTGGCAATATTTCGGTTGTGTGTTTAAGGCAATGTATCGGCTGATAAGCTTGCAGACAAGCTTCTGAGTGTGCACCGCAAGACACGCCTAGACAGGATATATCGGCATTGTTTGCCATTTGCAAATCATGAATAGAATCACCAACCATCAAGGTGCGTTCTTTGAGTACATTGGCTTGCTGTATGAGTTGATTAAGCATTAATGGGTCGGGTTTTGAGGCGGTTTCGTCCGCGCAGCGGGTAGCACAGAAAAAATGCTCGGTGGCCGTAGCGAGCAGGGCTTGATTTAAACCGACTCGAGTTTTGCCAGTAGCAACCGCTAAGAGGTAGCCGGCTGATTTGAGTTGCTCTAGCATCTCATAAACCCCCTCAAATAAATCGCTTTGGCTAAGTTGTTTAGAGAAATATTCTTCACTGTATAAGCGCACCAAGTGCTCATGCTGACTGGCGGATGCCGTGGGAAATAGGGTATCCATGGCTTTATGAATACTCAGACCAATGACATCTTTGGCGGCTTGACGTTCCGGTATAGTAAGCCCTAAGACGGCGCCGGCATTTTGTAAACAATGGGTGATCCAGTCAATTGAGTCGATTAATGTGCCGTCCCAATCGAAAATGATCAAATCATAGCGGTTTTTCATGGTGTCTTAACCTCTTACGTGGTGGTTTCTTTGCTGAGTAAATAATCCAGTTGTTCCGGCAAAGGCGCTGTTATAGTGAGAGGCAGCCCAGTTACCGGATGTTCAAATGTGAGGCTGGCGGCATGTAAAAACATGCGTTTGTAGCCTTTAGTTTTAAAGTGTTTATTGGCCTCATCGTGACCGTAGCGTTCATCACCCACAATCGGATGACCTAAGCTGGCGGCATGAACGCGAATTTGATGAGTACGTCCGGTTTTAGGTGAGGCTTCAACTAAAGTTGCATGGGCAAATAGTTTTAGACGACGAAACAAGGTTTCTGCCGATTTACCCGTGGAGCTGATAACGACCATGCGCTCGCCCCCTTGGGCGGTGTTTTTTTGCAAGGGTTTGTTCACCCATTGCTCTTGTTTTGTCCACTGTCCGACTAATAAAGCGAGGTAGGTTTTGTGAATTTGATCTTCACGGAACAAAGTATGTAATAGCCTTAAGGCACTGCGTTTTTTGGCAATTAAAAGACAGCCTGAAGTATCTTTGTCGAGTCTATGTACCAGCTCTAAAAAACGTGCTTCGGGTCTTATCAAGCGCAAACCTTCGATGATACCTGAATTAATCCCAGAGCCGCCGTGTACGGCATAGCCGGCGGGTTTGTTAATTACCATAAAGCCTTCATCTTCAAATAATACGCTATTTTGTAGCCAATCTTTCAGGCTTTGGCTGATGAAGGATTCCGGTGTTCTTTCTGCCACTCTGACTGGGGGGATTCGGACAATGTCTCCGCTTATCAAGCGATAATTAACATCGACTCGGCCTTTGTTGACGCGCACTTCACCTTTACGAACAATGCGGTAAATACGGCTTTTAGGCACACCTTTTAAGCGAGTAATTAAAAAATTATCCAAGCGTTGGTCGTTATGTTCTTCGGTAATTTCTACCAGTTCGACTTTAGGTGGGGTGTTGCGCTCTTCTGTATTCATGTTGATGGATAATATCCGTATCTGATTAGTATTGATTGTTTAAATTGATGTAGGGCGATAAGGTTGCTATATTAAGCATGTTTTCAAAAAAAACATACTACGCTCCACTGTTTTCGATGAAGAAACAGACTTGAGCCGCTCTTTTGTGAATCCAAATGGTAAAATCCAATGGAGACCCTTTATAAAAGAGCAATCTAATAAACAGATAGCCTGGCTGCAATGTTTAAATGCCTGGGCTTAATGACAAATTTTCGGGTTCGTCGCACGACCCAAGACGTGCGATTTTAACTCCTGTTAAAACAGAAATTACCACCAAGACTGAAAGTGATTTAGTGTGTTTGACAACGCCGGTATCATCTGTTGAGACTTAACAACATACACATGACGCGCAGTATCGAGAAACATAACATCCTAAAAGCTAAGCCGACTGCGACGCTTATAATTCATAATTTCGCCCATGTTGTGTTTGCTGTTATTGCACTAGGTCAAACCAGTCCGATTATAAAATCTGGTAATGGAGCAGGACACTACAAGGATACAAAATGAAAAGAATGCTTATCAACGCTACGCAGGCAGAAGAACTGCGAGTCGCTTTGGTAGACGGTCAAAAACTCTATGATTTTGACATCGAAGTCCCCTCAAAAGAACAAAAGAAGTCCAATATTTACAAAGGGATCATTACTCGCGTTGAACCTAGCTTAGAAGCGGCATTTATCAACTATGGCGCAGAAAAGCATGGCTTTTTACCTTTCAAGGAAATTTCCCCCGCCTATCGGCAATTGCAAGACGGCTCAGAGAATGAAGGTCGTCGTCCCGCTATCAAAGATTTGATCAAAGAAGGTCAGGAAATCGTTGTTCAAATTGAAAAAGAAGAACGCGGTAACAAAGGTGCGGCGTTGACCACCTATATCAGTTTGGCGGGTACTTATTTGGTATTGATGCCTAATAACCCCAAAGCCGGTGGCATTTCCAGACGCATTGAAGGCGAGACACGCAGTGAGTTGCGTGAAGTTATGGCCTCTTTAGAAATTCCTGACAACATGGGACTGATTGTTCGGACGGCGGGGTGTGGTAAAAATGCCGAGGAGTTGCAATGGGATTTAAATTATCTGATGCAGCTTTGGGAAGCTATCGAACGCTCTTCTAACGAACAAACCGCTCCCTTTTTAGTCTTTCAAGAAAGTAATGTCATTATCCGAGCCTTACGCGACCATTTGCGCGGCGATATCGATGAGATACTCATAGACAATGAAGAATCTTTTGCGCTGGTGCAAAATTTCTTAAAACAAGTCATGCCGCATTTTTTGCCTAAGGCAAAGTTATACCAAGATGCGGTGCCCCTGTTTAATCGCTATCAAATTGAGTCGCAGATAGAAATTGCTTATGGGCGTGAAGTGTCCTTGCCTTCAGGCGGCTCTATCGTTATTGATCACACGGAAGCACTGACCTCGATTGATATTAACTCGGCACGTGCAACCAAAGGTAGCGACATTGAAGAAACAGCACTGAATACTAACTTAGAAGCGGTAGATGAAATTGCTCGTCAGCTCCGTTTGCGTGACTTAGGCGGGTTATTCGTTATTGATTTTATCGATATGATGTCCAACAAAAATCAACGGGCAGTCGAAAACCATTTACGTGATGCGTTAAAACTGGATAGAGCGCGGATTCAAACAAGTAAGATTTCCCGTTTTGGATTACTTGAAATGTCGCGGCAACGGATGCGCCCTTCATTGGGGGACTCCACGCAAATTACCTGCCCACGTTGTAAGGGACAAGGCACGATTCGTAATGTAGAGTCCGTTGCTCTATCGGTATTGCGTTTGATTGAAGAAGAGGCCATGAAAAAAGGCACTGAAAAAGTCATTGCCCATTTGCCGATTGAGTGTGCGACCTTTTTGCTGAATGAAAAACGCAGTGCGATTGAGCAAATCGAAAATCGTCTAAAAGTTGGTGTGGTCATTTTGCCCAGTAAGCATCTGGAAACACCGGCTTATGATATAGATCGGATTAAAGAAAAAGATGTTGGAGACGAGAAGGCCAGTTACTTACAAATCAAAACGGAAGAAATCTCAGTCCCAGAATTTGCTCAACAGATCAAAGCTAAACTCGAAAGACCGGCAATCAAAGAATTTCTGCATGATCGCCCAGAGCCCATCTTAAACAGTAGTGATGCCGCCAATTTAATAAAACGCTTCTGGCACAAATTGGTTCGTACGATTTCTATACCAGGACTTGATGATAAAAGTGCCGATTCGGTTACTGTGCCCGATGAAGCTAAGCCGGTAGTTGAAGAAATACCTAATTATCGTCAAAACAACTATCCCAATAAAAAACGTAATAGCAGTCGTAATAAAAGCTATCAGCGCGATCGGTCTGCTAATCCCCCCGCTGCCGCCGAAACAGAACAAGCGACCGATTTACGTCAACCTCGTCAATCCAGAGTCCCGGGTCGTAATGTACGGCCGAATCTTCCGCCGATACCCGCAGAACCCAAAATGGACACGAGCGTAACAGAATCTAACGCTGAAACGACTGATGTTTTGGTGTCGGCTGAGGTAGAAGAGTCAGCGAAAATCCCAAGCAAGAAGAGTAATTCGAGACGAGGCCCTAATCGTAGAAGACCTCGTAATCCGAATTACAAAAGAAATGACGGTGAAAATACAACTCAGCATGACAATGTAGCGGCGGCTGAAGTCGAGGGGAATGTGCCGGACATCGTCGGTACACGTGACAGTAGTGAGCCATCTTTTAGTCCTGTTGTGGACGCTAAACACGTTTCTTATCAGGAAGAAACGAGAATGCCCTCTGAGGCTGCTCCAAAAATAAACCGTGAGCTTGATATGGCTGAAGTAAAGCCCTATGAGTATCCTGCAAGTGAGGTGTCTGAGTTTTCAGTTAAATCAAACGCGGTGGAATTCCCGCAAACGCCTGCTCAAATTGATGCACCAGATATGACTAGACCCATAGCAGAATCTAACCCAGCCCCCGTTGATAGTGGTAATGCACATTCACATGCAGGGGCAAGTGCTATGGACGAGATTAATGTGCAAAGCTAAACTCAGAGTAGAGTTTTTATCGTAGGCGTATCGGTGCAGTGACATCTTGGCAATTTTCTAGTGTCCTAGATGTCATTTGAGTATAAAGGTGTAAGGTGGGGTGTGCTTCTGAGCCTTAACTAAGCAAATATGTTGTGAATATTTTATAGCATCATATAAAAAGACTACTATACTCTTTGCGCTAATTGAGAGCAGATTTCGGGTAGTCGGTACGCAATATTGTCATCTATGAGTCATGTTTTTAAAGGTATGTTATGAGCTGGTTAAATCGTAAGCAAAACGCTGTTCTTAGCATCGATATCAGTACAGCGGCAATAAAATTATTGGAGTTAAGTCGGCAAGGCGGGCGTTATCGTGTTGAGAGTTACGCGGTTGCGCCTTTACCGAAAGATGCTGTGATTGATAAAAACATTACCAATGTCAATATGATAGCGGATAGCATCAAGGTTGCGCTTAAGCAATCTGGAACGAAGCTTAAACAGGCGACAGTCGCTGTAGCGGGTTCGGCGGTTATGACTAAGATCATCACGATGGACGGTTCGCTATCTGAAGACGAGATGGAGGAGCAGATCATGGTCGAAGCGGATCAATATGTTCCCTATGCGCTTGATGAGGTTAATTTCGATTTTGAAGTTCAGGGCGTTAATGAAGCAAACCCTGAAATGGTCGATGTTTTATTGGCGGCGTCTAGGAAAGAAAATGTCGATAATCGTGTTGATGCCTTAACCAAAGCAGGATTAACAACAGAAATCGTTGATGTTGAGGCTTTTGCGATGGAGCAAGCCTATTCTTTACTATCGAGTCAGTTTGTCGATTCTAAAGAAGGGCAGACGGTGGCTATCATCGACATGGGGGCAACGATGACGACGCTTAATGTTTTATTTGATGGTAAAAGTATTTATTCTCGTGAACAGGGTTTTGGCGGCAAGCAGTTAACGGAAGAAATTCAACGCCGTTATGGACTTTCTTACGAAGAAGCGGGGCTGGCTAAGCGTCATGGTGGCTTACCGGATAATTACACAGCGGATGTGCTAGAGCCTTTTAAAAGAGCAATGGTGCAACAAATCCAGCGAGCCTTGCAGTTTTTTGTGTCGTCTAGTGCAAATCGCAGCATTGATCGAATTATTTTAGCCGGCGGTTGTGCGTCTATTCAAGGGGTTGAGCAATTGGTCGAGACCAATTTAAGAATACCTGTTTATATCGCCAATCCCTTCGTCAACATGACCTTATCTCATAAAATTAAAACTCAAATGCTTAGTAGCGATGCACCTGCTTTGATGATAGTTTGTGGTTTGGCACTAAGGAGTTTCAGTTAATGGCTAAAATTAACTTACTGCCTTGGCGAGAGGAATTAAGAAAAAAGAAGAAAAGAGCGTTTTTGATTGCTTTAGGTATATCGGCTGGTTTTGCTGTTTTAGTGTTGGGTTTAGCGCATAGTTATGTCGATAGTCTGAAATTTTACCAAGAACAACGGAATCAATTTCTGCAAAAAGAAATTACTCTCATGGATGCCAAAATTACGGCAATTTCTGGTATAGAAGAAAGAAAACGTAAGTTGCTGTCTAAAATAGACTTAATTCAAAAGCTACAAAAAAGTCGACCCGAGATTGTACATTTGTTTGACGAATTGCCGAGAATCACACCGGACGGTATCTATCTAACAAAATTTAGTCAAACGGGAGAAAATCTTCTATTTGAAGGCAACTCACAGTCAAATGCGCGAGTATCTGCTTTCATGAGAGGCATTGAAGCTTCACATTGGTTGCAGATGCCCCTGCTCGATATTGTCAAATCATCTGATAAAAAAAATTCAGATGATTCGAGTATTTTTACGCTACGGGCTAAACAGGGCAATGGAAATGCTAACACCAGTAATGAGGTAAAAAAATGAATCTATCCGACATTAATTGGGATTTTAATGCTATTGGCTCTTGGCCGCAGCCAATTAAATCGGTTGCGATTGTCTTCGTTGCAGTATTTGTTTTGGTCGCGGGTTTTTTTTTCGATACCTTAGATGGTCTGAATGCGTTAGAGGGAGTTGAAAATAAAGAGCAGGAACTTAAGCGTTCCTTAGAAAGCAAACAAAAAAAAGCGGTCAACTTAGAAGATTATCAAGATCAACTTACACAGATTGAAGCGCAGTTGTATGAAATGATTAGGCAAATGCCAACCAAGGAAGAAGTGGCTAGCCTATTAACAGATATTTCTCAAACCGGATTGGCTAGTGGGCTTGAGTTTAGGTTATTTAAACCCGGTTCGGCTATCCAAAAAGATTTTTATTCAGAATTGCCTATTAGTATTGAAGTGATTGGGCGTTACGACGAGTTGGGAGCTTTTATCAGTGGTGTGGCGAGCTTGCCCAGAATCGTTACGATTCATGATGTCAATATCATGCCCGAGAAAAAAGCTGCAAAAGACACTAAGCCCGGTGCTTTGGTAATGACTGCGATAATAAAAACTTATAATGAGAGCGAAGCTGAAGCTTCGCCTAGTAAATCCCCTGTCAAAAAGCCCAAGGGAACAAAATAATGTTGTCTCAGCCGTCCAATAACAAACAAAATGCAGGGCTCACTTTCGTCATACGCTCTTTGCAAATTTTCGGTTTTGTGATGAGTTTGCAATTACAGGGCTGTGGTAGTGATGATTTGTCTGATTTAAATCGGTATGTTAGCTCGGTAAAAGCGCGGCCTAAAGGCAATGTTGAAAAGTTGCCTGAAGTCAAAGCGATTGAGTCTTTTACATTCAAATCCGACGACGTACGAGATCCGTTTAGACCATTAATTCAACCCGATCCTATTGAGATTGCGGCTATGGATGACTCGGGAACCGGTCTGAGGCCTGATTTAAGTCGGCGTAAAGAAGAGCTTGAAGCTTTTCCTTTAGATAGTTTAAAAATGGTTGGCACAATTGATATGAATACTAAGCTTTGGGCCTTGGTTAAGGTAGCAGATAACACCGTGCATCGTGTTCAAGTGGGCAATTATATGGGAAAAAATTTCGGAAAGATTATGCGCATTAGCACTGACAAAATTGAGATCATGGAGCTATTGCCCGATAAGCCGGGGACATGGCGTGAACAACAATCTTCATTAGTGTTAGTCGAATGAACCTGGGGATAAATGAATGAATAAGATACAAATCAGCAGTCTATTCACATTAGGGCGCTTGTCCGGTCTGCAAATTGCTTTGAGCCTTTTAATATTAATTTTCCACAGCACCGTCATCAACGCTAATGATCTTGCCCTATCCAAATTAGAGGTAACATCTATGGCGGGTGACAAATTGCAGATTCAATTGGAAATGACTGCTGCGGCTGTTGCTCCGAAAGTTTTCCATACGGATAATCCTGCGCGTATCGCATTAGATTTTGTTGGCGTGAAAAACGCCCTCAATAAAAAAATATTTCCTATTAACCAAGGTTTAACGACCAGTGTTTATGTTGCCGAAGCCGCAGACCGGGTGCGGGTTGTCGTCAATTTATTAGAAAGTATGCCATTTGAGACACAAGTCATTGGTAATAAAGTATTATTAACGCTGAGTCGAGCTAGTTCTACGGCGAGTCCAGTACCGCTCGCTAGTAAAACCTCTGCACCCGTGAAACCACCCATTGTTAATATCAGCAATAATTCCGTAATTACTAACTTGCTGCCACAACAGGCAATTAGCGGCTTTGATTTTAAGCGAGGCGATAAAAACGAAGGTCGAATTCTGATTTCTTTGGCGAATCCTAATACAGTGGTTAATACCAAAGAAGAGGCAGGCAAAGTTGTCATTAGTTTTATGAATACTCGTATAGCTAATAATCTCGCTAAGCGATTGGATGTGTCTGAATTTGCTACACCGGTAAAATTTATTGACACGGTTTCAAGTAACCAAGAAACCAAAATAACGGTCACGACACAAAATAGTTTCTATGATTATTCTTTGTTCCAGTCAGACGGATTACTGACAGTCGAGTTTAGACCCTTAAGCACAGGAGAAAAAGAAGCACTGGATAAATCCCGCACAAAATACACCGGCGAGAGATTGTCTTTAAATTTTCAAGAAATTGATATTCGTAGTGTTATTGCTATCTTGGCAGAGTTTACCGGGCAGAATGTGGTCGCGGGTGACGAGGTAACGGGGGGTATTACCTTAAAGCTGGATGATGTGCCTTGGGATGAAGCCTTAGATTTTGTGATGATGACTAAGGGGCTGGAGAAATACGAGACCGGGAATGTTACTTTGGTCGCCCCAGTGGGTAAAATCAAGGAATACAAGGAAAAACAAAAGGAAACAGAGTTGGTTGTCGAGCAACTTGATCCTTTAGTGACGGAATATATCCAAATTAATTATGCCAAAGCCGAAAATTTCCGTAATTTGTTGTATGGAAATGATACTGGTGCATTTGGTAGTTGTAGCACAAGAAAACAAGGCTCTGGAAGTTCTGGATCTAGTGGTGGATCTAGCTCAGGTAGTTCAATGGGCTCAACGAGCCAGAATATGCCCAATCAAAGCCAAAATCAGATGGGGCAGGGCAACAATAACAGCAATAATAACGGCCAAGATAGATTTAAATTACTATCAAGTCGTGGATCAGCCGTAGTGGATGCACGTACCAACACTCTCATTGTTCGTGAGACGGCAAAACGTCTTGAAGATGTTAAGCAAATGATACGCAAATTAGATGTCACTGTCCGCCAAGTGATGATTGAATCGCGAATTGTCATTGCTAGTAATTCTTT
Organism: uncultured Methylococcaceae bacterium; assembly: GCA_903945375.1. Taxonomy (GTDB): domain Bacteria; phylum Pseudomonadota; class Gammaproteobacteria; order Methylococcales; family Methylomonadaceae; genus Methylovulum. Next base: position 34,120 of record CAJAVP010000089.1, read on the forward strand.
TGCAAAAGAATTAGGTGTTCGTTTTGGTGTGGTGGGTGATAGCGCATTCGCGTCTACGGCAAAATCGACGGGCACTTTAACCGGTTCAGCAATATCGGCAGCGAATACTGCAGCCGTTACGGCTACTACCGAAGGCAACACTACCAGTACAGGCAGTATTAATGGGACAGGGATTCTTAACGATGCGCTGGTGGATTTAGGCACAAAAGCAACACCTTATGGTGCATTGGGCATGACTTTAGCCAGAGGCGCAGATTATGTGTTAAATCTCGAGCTGAAAGCCTTACAAGATAATGGGCAAGGTGAGCTGATTTCTAATCCACGAGTGATGACAACCGATCGTTGCCAAGCCATCATCAAACAAGGGGTACAAATTCCGTATCAAACCTCTAGCGCAAACCAAGGTGTAAATATTCAATTTGCGGAAGCCGTATTGCAATTGAGTGTGACGCCACAAGTCACGCCTAGCGGTAGCATTATCATGGATTTGTACATTTCCAAAGACGCTGTGGGCGATTTGACTAATGGTGTCCCCAGTATTGATACGCGCAACGTCAGCACAAATGTCCGTGTCAATGATGGTGAAACGGTCGTGCTAGGTGGCATTTACGAAGGCTCAAACAATAGTAGTATCAACAAAGTCCCGTTCTTTGGCGATTTACCGGGTATTGGTTATTTATTCAAACATACCTTAAACAATGAAAGCAAAAAAGAACTGCTCATATTTGTAACGCCTAAGGTCATGAAAGATGGAATAGATTTTGATTGATGTTTTATGAGCCACAGATACGGATAAAACAGTATCTGTGGCTTTGGTCAACGTCGTAACTCTTAGCCTATTAGGGG
>CAJAVP010000090.1 GCA_903945375.1 uncultured Methylococcaceae bacterium
AACGCCCAACCGTTCGACTTGTTTGAACTTGAGGACGTGCCTTTTTAACCCAATCCCATTCCAACATAAGGGGTGCTGTCCAATAGTTTTTCTATTAACAGTGCCCTTTGTGTTGGTTGGGACAACTGAACCGACCTAATTATTGGAGAATCCCTATGGCCAGAAAAGCCCAACAGACCCTTGATAACGTAGTCAATTTCAACCAAGAAATCGCTACATCCACTAACCCATTACCGGTTGCCACTAACACCATCAGCACCTTACCGGATTTGAGTACCGCCATTGAAGAACCCATCGAGCTGGGCTACCAATACTGGACACCGGTCAACATCGGTGAGGCCAAGCGCGGGGTCGTCATTGGCATTGAAAACGCCTATTACGACAAGGTTGACGACAGCTCAGGTGAAATCACCGAACTGGAATTGCCTTGCGTGATCTTTGCCGAACAGAAGCCTGACGGCACTTGGCTGAAAATATCCAACGGCTCAAAACGGCTGGTCGGACTGATAGAGAACTGTTTAAAGACCGGTTCAATCATTGCCGGCAAAACCGCGATCCAGATCAAGTACACCGGCAAGCGCAAAAACTCCACCAATGGCTTCTCATCCGATACTTTCGAGGTTAAGCCCCTGCTGTTTAAAGCCGCATAAATAACCATCCCCTACATAACGGCAGGTCTGAAAACGGCCTGCCCAATTGGAGTTAAGACCATGCACGACAGACGTATTTACAACATCGTCACGTCAAAATCAGACCCAAATCATCCAGACAAAAAATACTGGAGCCAACACGGCATCCTGATGATGGGCATTGATGATAGTGGCGAACAACGCATCACCATCAAAATCAATTCATTGCCCATCGGCGAGTTTAGCGGCTGGTTCAGCGTTTATCCCAAAGAAGAGAAAAACAACCGTGCCAATTCGGATGAATATGACAACAACGTCCCCTTTTGACCAACGAGGAAATCCCATGAAACTGTATGAAATCTCAAGCCAATACCGGCAAGCCTTAAATGTCTTTGAAGAAATAGACCTGTCCGACTTAAACGAAGAACAGCAACACCAACTCATCACTGACACCCTAGAACCCATAGAAGATGACTTCAAGACCAAAGCCCTGTCCATTGGCAGTTACATCGCCAACCTTGATTTAGAGGCAGAAGCCTTGAAAACGATGGAAAAACGTATTGAACAACGCCGGAAAGCCAATGAACGCAAAGTGAATTGGCTGAAAGATTACCTGCACAATGAAATGAAAGCGATGAATTTGTTAGCCATCAAGGACAACCAAATCAGCCTGAATGTCAGGAAGAACCCAGGTCGGGTAGTCATCGAAAATGAAACCCTGTTGCCTGACAATTACAAAGAAACCCAGACCACCACCCTGATCCGCAAAAGCCTGATTGCTGATGCCATCAAGGCTGGTAATAACGTACCCGGAGCTGCCCTACATAATGGCACCCGTTTGGACATACGGTAATGCCATGATGCAGACGATACTTATGTTAGCCGGACTTATCCAGGCCACTGTCCTATTAGGATTTTGGGGAGCTGCATTAGCACTACTCATCTGTGGTGTATTGCTGATATTCAAGTTCATCAGCCCATTACTCCTAAAGTTCCTGTTCTGACTTATGTCCAGAATCCAACAAGATTGGCTATTGCCATTGATTGAACAGGATGATGAGTTTAGAGAACAGTTCTATGACGACAACAACTCATTAGAGCCTAATTACAATCCCTTACCAACAACAATCCATTTTGGAGAAATAACCATGAAGAAGATTTATCAATTCGATTGCACTAACGGAATATCAATCACCATTGACCAATTCCAATTAGACCCAAACCAAGTCATCATCAAAGTGCATAACAATGATAATGTCCTGCTGTTACAGTTTGACAGGGATGAGTTCCATGATTTATGTGGGATGCGTTACAGCATTGATTACCCTGTTGTAACGGCGAAACCCGACTTGTCATTGGTGGCCTGAAATGGTTGCCATGACAGTCCCTAACCCCTGTTTCACATTGGGCCATATCATCGCCACTCCAGGCGCATTGGATGCCCTGAATGAACTCAATTATCCACCTTTAGCCCTTATAAACCGCCATCGACGCGGCGATTGGGGCGACCTGGATGATGAAGATGTGCAAGCCAATAATGAAGCATTGATGGATGGCTCTCGGCTGTTATCCGCTTATGTGATCCAGAATGTGAAGTTTTGGATCATCACCGAAGCGATGGATGACAATGGCGATCGTGCTGCCACAACAATCCTCCTGCCCAGCGAATATTAAGCTGGAGCATCACTTGGGCATTTTGCCCACAGTGGAACTTTACCGTTCCACTTTTTTTGGTAGGTAAATTTCAAGGCAAAGTTTAAACTTGTCCGACTTTGCATCATGGACACTTCTTTCAGAAATCCAGGATGTGAATCCAGTAACCACAACAAAGCAACAGTTGATTTATGGGCATGGGTTACGTTGCGTTCGTACCCTGAAAACGCATTAGTCCAGCAGCCTAGCTTGTTGGCTTTCGCTTGCTTTAAGCCAATTTTTTGCTGACCCAACGGATAAATGCCTTTTGACAACCAATGCCTGCATATCGACTAAGTTGTAGTGCGCCGTGTTTTTTTATTAGCAAAATTAATGTATCCCATTATTTTTATTAAGAAAAACTGATGAATATTTGTCAAGAAAAGTGAATAAAAGCCTAAAAAACCAGATAACTGTCCATCATAAGACTAAAATTAGAACTGATTTTTTTCGCTTGGTTAATGCCAATCCAGCCAGACCAATCAAGCCACGGTTGGTTTGGCTGGGTTGTAACAAAACGAACTACAAAGCAACATACTTTTTTAACTTATCGGATTAAAGGACAAATAATGACGCAATCACAACATCACAACACCCTCGACGAAGCACGCGAACTAATTACATCCATTCAAGGCAAATTGAATCAAATCTACGCCGTTGCACCGACGTTAAATGGAAATAATACGATTAATGAGTCATTAATTCATTGTGCGACAGATTTCCAGCAAGCGGCTGAGAAATTAGCCCATCCCGCCTTACGCATTGCCACTATTGGTACAACATCGGCAGGAAAATCGACTTTGGTAAATGGATTAATTGGACGGCAAATTGCACCAATGGATGCGGGCGAAATGTCTGCTGGTGTATTGCATTTAGTTCACAGTAACAAACGTCATTTAAAAATCGACGCAGTTAAAGGTTTGTGGGATGGAATTGATGCCGCATATAAAGAAGATTCTGCTATTTACGAACATGTCAGAGAAAATATTTTTAAGGTTTATCATGAAGCGAAAAAAAATAAGACTATTCAAATACCTGAAATTCGAATTGAAGGTGAATTGTTGCCAGCCGCATGGACAGAGTTATTAGCATTACCTTCTGGGGTAAATGTTGAAATTTATGATCTTCCGGGTTTGAACAATATTAATGATAAGGAAAATATCAAAGTAATACAGAATTATTTAAAACACTGTTTTTCTCTGGTTGTAATGAATTATTTGCACACAGATTCTGCAAGCCGTAAAGAATTATTTAAAGAAGTTAAAAAAATTGTAGATGCACTAGGCGGAAAAACAGATGCGATGATTTTTGTTTTAAACGCGGTTGATGCTCGTAGTGAAACAGATAATCCGTTAGAAGATCGTATAAAAGAGTTTGCTAACGCGATACAACAAGAACTAAAACTAAAGGCAATACCTAATATAATTCCAGTAACCGCACGGGCATTATTTTATGCTCAATGCGCTTGGGGATGGAGCAATCCCATAAGTGGTGAATCGGAAATGGACAAATATTTTCAAACAATACAGTTGAAAGGATTTCGTAAGGATTGTGCCTCTTTCATAGAAGAAAATGAGACTGATGAAATAGAAAGCTGGCTACAAACTGTGAAGAAAGCACTAAAAGAAAACGATAAGTGCCTTCCTGCCGAGTTGTTATCAGAAGAAAACTTGAAAGTGTGGATTGAATGGACATGGCAGCACAGCGGAGGATTAAATTTATGGGGAGAATTGAGAAAACGTGTTGATGAACGTTTTGCAGAAATAGTCATAGCACCAACATTGATTCAGCCATTAGCCAGTTTAGAAACATTGTTATCGAAATTAGATGACTACAGCAGAACTCAGCGTATTACTGACAAAGTTGATGTCGAAAAAAAGAAAGCAGAACTTCAACAAAAATTTGAGGAGTTACAATTTTTTTTGGAACAGGAAAGCCTAAAGTTCGAGGAACAAATAAGACTAACCGTCGAAAAAATGACCGACGACACAATAAGAACAGATCCAGAAAAAAGAGACATCGTTATTAAAGAATTATTCGGTGCAACCGCAGATGATACAAGACTTATTGCAGCAGAAGAGGCGCTTCGGAATATTGTGCGTGACATTAAAAATGACTTGATTTTCAATATGATTGAACCCGTTCATGATTTTTATACCAACGAAAACACATCTAAAACATTGACAGAAGAATTAAATAAAATTTTAACACCAGAGCTTAGTGATTCAATAGTGGCAGCAGCAGAACGTTATGGAAAGCGAGCCATGTTTGGTAAAGCAGTCAAAGAAGGCATTGATAAAAAGGCTCTTAAAAGCAATGAATCAGATATTAATGAAATTAAGTCAATAGAAAATGCTGCGCATATTTTATTCAGAGAAATGCGAGCGGGATTATCGGAGCGCGCTTCTTATCTATTACAAACTCGTGATTATGTGATGGAGGAATCGCTCAAAGTGTTGTTGGAACGCGGCATCGTTGCAACTGAGAAGCGCATTAGAGCAGAACTGCCAGAAGCGGCTGAAACACTGTTATTAATCTATAGACAGCGGGTTGCGAATGTCGATTTAGGCTCATTACCTGATGACGTTTTTGCATTAGGTAAAGTGGAGGTTGAAGATGCTGTAGAAGAAAAGACAACGACAATAGATAAAAAAGTGATAGAAAATGAGTATTATGAAGAAGGCAGTTGCTTCAAATCAAAACACACTATACAAGTAGAGCGTATTAAAAAAGTAGATGTCGTTGAAAATGTGGAAGTCGTCAGACTCAGCTTGCCTAATGTCGAAGGTATGACATTAATATGGCAAGATGGCATTGAAAAAGCTGAAACCGCATTGTGGCGTGCCGTTGGAGAATGGTTTTCTCAATCTGCCAAGACGCAAAATCGATTATTTCAAGAAGCACTCAAAGACGCGCAAGCGCATTTGTTAGATTTATTTGTTCAAAGGCTAGAGCAAAGCGAAGCTGAGTATCAGATTAAACTCGCTGAACTTGAATATTTGGATAGGTTTTGTTCAAGTATCGTATTGGATAATGCTGCTTTGAAAAATGCGGCTAATATGAAGGGGGATATAAAATGAATTTAGATATAGCTAAAATAGCATATTCTGTAATTATGAATGAAGGTGAGAAAAATTTAAATGAAAAATTTAAAATTATTCTTGACGATGATCCTAAATGGGAACGCATTCTAAATGCCCTGAAAAATACAGTTCTTAAAATTAAAAACATTGATTCTTTTACTGATGAAATAAAACCTCTATTAAAGGCAAATGAGGAAGACATTGATTATGATGATATAAAAAATAAGATTATTTATTTAATTAACCAAGCCAGTTTAGTAAAAATAATAGATAAAATTAACTCTAACCTTGTACCAGTTGATATTCTTACTGGTTCAAATGGGGAAAAGAAACTAACCTTTCAAATGGAACCAATGGTGACTCGTGTTAGATTTGAATACGTTAAACGTGAAAATATTGGATGGCTAATCATCTTAGTTACCTATATCCAATCAAAGTATGGTATGCAGTCTAACGAAAAATTTTCTGAAACTTTTCTAACTCTTACAAAAGGATTATTGAAACAAAAACCTTCAAATATTCTTCCATCAAATCAAACCATCGAAAAACAAAGCTCAGTTACAAGAAAAATAACTGCCAGTGAAGACCCTACAGTACCACAAAAAAAATCCTTAGTGCTAGTTTTTGGGCAAAGCTATTTTGCTTCTGTAGACAATATGAACGAAAAAACAAATATCGATAATGACGACTTTCATTGGTTGATAAAGGGGGTTGAGTGGTATTGGTTTGGTAGTGATTTTGAAGAGCTTCCTAGTGATCCAAACGGTAATGTTTGTCTATTGAAGATAGATGTAAAATCGAGTGAACAGGAAATATCTGGAAAAATACAACTTAAAAATTTATTGAAACAAATGACAGAACAAAAAATACCTCTTCTGCAAATTAAATCAAAACCTGGTGAGCGCTATCAATTAGCCAGTTTTAAAGATAAAGGCTTCCGTCAATAATCAAATATAGGCAATTGAAAATGAGTAACTGGCAACAAACCTGCGAACAACAACGCAATCGTTTAGAAAAAACCGAAGTATTGGCAGACAAACTGCTGACATTATGCAGCAAAGCGCAAGCACATTTAACGCCTGAGATTATGCAAATCATTCGTACCGAACGCCCAAGATTGGAACGCCAATTGGAACGTTTACGGGCTAATCGTTTTGAAGTCGCGGTCATTGGCCTAGAAAAAGCGGGCAAAAGTGCCTTGCTTAATGCGTGGTTGGGGCAGGAAATTTTACCATCGGCAAGAGAACGTTGCACTTTCACCAGCACTGAAATCTGGTCAGCAAAAACTGAACTAGACCAATTGGTATCAATTCAGTATTACAGTCGTGATGAAATTTTGACTTTGCAAGAACAACGTAAAGCAGCTTTGAATAGTAGCTCAATTGGTGACAAAGAAAGAAAAGATATACAAGAGGATATTAACGATACTGAAAAAAATTTAAATGCTATTTTTGAATTTGCAAAACAAAGAGAGGGTTATAAACAAAGTTTTTTAGATATTAGCGAAGTTTATGAAGTGCTCCAATCAGCGATTTTTAAAAATCGGGCTCAAGCATTGGCAATTAAATCTCTTCAAATTAAGACAGAAAAATTGCGGAATGATAAAGATATTATTTTTCATGATGTTCCAGGATTTAATTCGGGAGTTTTAATGCACGCAGAACAAGCAATTTCACGTTTGAAAATTTGTGACGCGATTATTTACGCCAAAGAAATGAAGCAGCCTTCAATTACTGGCCCAGAAAGGGAAATGTTACTTATTGCAGACGCTGAAGAAACTGGCTTGAAAGTCTCAGATAAAATTTTTGTTGTACTTACTCAAGCTGACGGGCTAGATGATCAAATTGATTTCCAAGAAACCTTAACAAAACATAAAGACTTTTGGCCTGATGTACCAGAGTGTCGGCTATTACCTGTTTGTGCAAGATCACATTTAGTGGAGTTTGGTATTCCCTCTGATGATACTTTGCGCCGTTCTAAAAATGCGGATGATAAAACTAAACTCCAAAAACTAGGAATTAGCGATGGTATCAATGAGTTAAAAAATGCAGTTAATTTTTACATTGACAATGAAAGGTCGGCTGTGTTGGTTAAGCGATGTGATTTTTGGGTTGATAAAATAAAAAAACAAGCGTTGCAAGTTTTAGAAATTTTAGAGCCAATTTATAATCAAGCTATTGATAATAATACAGATGAAGATGATTTGTTTGGTGAAGACTTTGGTAAATGGTGGGGTAGTGAATGGGCAAGAATTAGACAAGATTTTATAACTTGGGGCGTTGCTAACATTGATGGTCGTTCGGATACTGATGGCTATGGAAAAGAACATACGAAATTAACTGAATTGCGAAAAGCTTACAATGATGGGGTAAATGCCTTGTTTGCTAATTTGAAAGAGGCAAAAATAGAAAACATGAGACTGACTTACACGGAAGGAGGAACAAAATTAGTCCCTGTTCCGGCTCATGGAAACAAGGCAATTCGAGAAAAGTTGTACTCAGAAATTCAACGCATTTTACAAACAGAGTTACCTAATCAATTAACGGGATCGCTAAAAGCAATTACTGACGAAATAGTCAGTAAAGCCAAACAAAGTTTGTATGACATTGATGATGTTGAAAGAATTTTACTTGATAGCCCTGCGATCGTTGAGCAACAAATTCGTCATGGATTTAAGACATTGTTCTTGCGCTTTGGACGAGTTGCGGCTGATGTTTTCATTGCGCTGCCTTTGCATGAGCGCCCACGATTGTTAGAAGAGTATGAAGCCGAAATACTCACACTGGAAGCTTTCTATGAAGGTAACGACAAAAAAACTAAAGGTAATTTGGCTGATTATTTACGCGCTGGTTTGTGGGTAGTTAAAGCGGCAAGTGCCATTGGTGTTGTACCGCCTATTGTCGGCAAAGGTATCAAGGCAACTGAAAAACTAGGTAGTATTGCGGAAATGATTAATACGCCCAAAAATTCGGGCCCTGTTTTTGATCCATTTCTAAAATCTCCACATCCGGCAGATGGTGATGAAACATACCATGAGCCTAAAGATTTTGAAGGCGTTGTTGAGGAAATTGAAGGTGATTTGGTTGCATTGCAAGACTATCTACAAAATAGTGTATTTCGTGCTGCCGGTTTTATCACTTACTCCAAGCAGGAATTACAGCAAATTCGTGATCGTTTTATCGAGTTGGAAGAAAAAGAACGCCGCTGGGATGCAATAGTTCGACGTGAAGCCAAACGCCAAAATTCTAATGTTCCTTTTAAAATTCATAATCGTATTGAAGACTTTAGGTTGCGAAGAGAGATTGCGTTAGAAATACAAGAAATGCTCGCCTATTTAAGCCATGAAATTTATTGATCAGATATCATTATGAATATCCTCAACAACTGGACATGGAAAGGCTTGGGCGACGCGCTGTTTAGCCCAAAAGCAAACGGCCTGGAAGCCAAAATCAACGAAGTGAAACAACGCTTACCCCTGCCTGTTTTTTGGTTGCTGGGTAAAACGCAGGCGGGCAAGACCTCGCTGATCCGCGCACTGACGAATAGTGATGCGGCAATCATTGGCAATGGCTTTCAGGCGTGTACCAAACGGTCGCAATTTTATGATTTCCCATCAGCCAGCCATCCGATCTTGCGTTTTCTCGATACGCGCGGTTTGGGTGAAACAGCCTATAATCCTGATGAAGATTTGGCGTGGTGTGCTAATCAAGCCCATTTGTTAATCGTGGTGCTTCGGGCTACCGACATGAACCAAGCCGAGGTGCTGGATACCGTCAAAACCATTCATGCCAAACATTCTGGCTGGCCTATTATCGTGGTGCAAACCGCTTTACATGACGGCTATCCATCCACGGGTAGCCCGCATATCCAACCCTATCCCTATCAACAAACACCCATTCCATCCTCTGTACCGCATGGTCTGACGCAGGTTTTGCTGCATCAGCGCGATTGGTTTAAAGGTATTCCGGTGCATTTTGTGCCGGTTGATTTTACCTTGCCTGAAGATGGGTTTGAGCCTGTCAATTACGGGCTGGAAGCCTTATGGGATACCATTGAAAGCGTGTTGCCTATTGGGGTGATCGGTCTGTTGCGCGGCTCTGATCTGTATAAGGAATGGCAGGATTTTTATGCCGGACAAGCGCATCCGCATTGTGTCGGTTACGCGCTGCTGAATTTAGGATTGGGCGCAGTGCCGGTAGCGGGCGTGGCTTTGGCTTTAGCGGTACAAGCTAAGTTATTCCATAGTATTGCGTCCATTTACGAACTGGAGCTAACCCCTAGGCGGTATGCTGAATTTACCACGCTGATGGGTGCGGGTGTGATCGTTGGCCTGTTAGGGCGAGAATTGCTGGGCTTGGTGCCGGTATATGGCTGGGCGGTAGCGGGTGTTTATTCGGGGGCAATGACCTATGCCTTGGGTAAGGCGTTTTGTGTGTATCTGCATGGCGTTAAAAAAGGGGCATTGCCTGATCATGCCTTGCTGAAACAAGCGTATAACGAGGCGTTTGGTCATGCACGGCAGTTCTTAAGACAAAAGGAGCGTAATTGATGCTATTTTCACGTTTTGGGGTTGTTATCGGACTGGTGTTTTTGCTGCCTTGGCTGGCTTTAATTGGCTTGGGCGGTTACTGGCTCTGGCAACACGGCTGGCTTTATCATGCTGTGGGTATTTTGTCCGCTAATTTTGCGCTGGTTTATGCGTTGTTGCATTGGTGTAAAAAACCCAATGAGTCCTTAGTTTTTAATCCAATTGACATCCAGGCCAATCCGAATTGGCCGGATGATGCCAACGCTGCACGGGCCGAGCTTGAGCCGATTAACGCCCGTTGGCAAACAGAAACCGATGTGTTGACTAACCCTAGCAAAGCCTTGGCGTTGACGAATGAAGTGCTGACCAAAATTGCCCGGCACTTTCACCGTGATTCCCCATACCCTGTTTTGGAATTTCCGCTGCCGGATTTGCTTAAATTGGTGGCCTTGGTGTGCAATGATATTCAACATGAGGTGTTGGACAACATTCCTGGTAGCCATGCCTTTAAGGTCGGTGACTTTTTACGCGCCAAACAAGCGGTTGACACCTTGAACAAATTTAAGTCCCTTTTTAATGTCGGCAATTGGCTGTTCAACTGGCCTGGGGCGGCAATGGCTAAGGCACGAGGCATCTTATTCAGCAAGGGAGTCAATACGGTTGCCAATGAAATATCACAGCGTTTGATTCGGGCTTATATCGACAAGCTGGGCTACTACGCGATTGAATTGTACAGTGAGCAAATCAGCCTGGATGACAGCTTGCCAACTGAGCGTATTAGCCCTTACTCAGGAGAGGATATTGACAAGATTGCCGAACGCGGGCAACAGCAAGAACCCTTACGGCTGCTGGTGATTGGTCAGGTTAGCAGTGGTAAATCCAGCTTGATCAATGCGTTATTCGGCGAAATGAAGTGTGCGGAAGGGCCATTGCCGACCACTTCAGAAATCACACCTTACTTGCTCGAACGTGATGGCCTGCAACAAGCCATTGTGCTGGATACCGCCGGTTATGGTGGATTGACGCATCCTCAAGCCTCAACGGTTTTAAAAACTGAATTAAAAAAAGTGGATGTGATTTTAATGGTTTGTAATGCCGCACAAGCCAGTCGTGCTGCGGATGCCGGGCAATTGCAGGTTATCCGTCAGTATTTTCAAGCCGAGTGCAGTAATCAAGCCTTGCCGGTGATCATCGGCGTGGTGACGCATATTGACCGCTTACGTCCAGCACAGGAATGGCTGCCGCCTTATAATATCCAAGCGCCCGATAACGCCAAGGCAAATAACATTCAGCAAGCGTGTTCGGTTATAGCAAACGAGCTGGATTTACCCTTAAATCACATTGTCCCCGTTTGCCTTGCTCCAAACAAATCCATCTACAATATCGAAGATGGCCTGATCACATTGATTCAGCAAGAGTTTAAGGCCATGCAACGGGTGTATTATTTGCGCTGTTTACGCCTGCAACAAGCAGAAAGCTACTGGCAACACTGGAGAAAGCAGGCATTGCAAGCAGGACAAGCCGTTTTAAAAGTAAAAATTTAATCGAGAAGCCTCATGAATCTGAGTCCAGCCGAAGCCCTTCTTTTTCACTTGGCAAACCGCTATTTGCGCCAGCTCATGCCCGCCGAGTATCTGGACGAACTGCAAGGACGCTTCAATGAAGCCGAGCGGCAAGTCAACGCCCATCCTGAAACAGCGGAGTGGAGCCAACGGGTGTTATGGCTGTCGCATTGGGATGGCGTATTGTCCAACCACCCCCAGCCGGATGCCACCGTAGCAATGTTGTCCACGGCCTTGCTGCATAACAAACAAGTCAGTATCCACTATCAGGGCAAGTACACCCCCTTTAACTTCAACTTGTTCGGCTTGGTCAAGCGTGACCAAAATTTGTTGGTGGTGGGTTCTTACTGGCAACACAACGACCCGTTTGTGCTGTCCGTGCGTAAGATTCTGGCTGTGGAGTTGACCGATCACCCCGCCATCCAGCCCGCGCCGGATTTTGACCTGCAAGATTTTCTGCACCGGCAATTGAATTTTCCGCACACCCAGGTAAAACTTCAGTGCCTGCAAATTGAGTTTTCTGAGGATATGCACAGCTATGTCCTAGACCATGCCCTTGAAGCCGACCAGTTCCATATCACGGCTCCGGCAGATTACCATCACATCGGCTATTTTTTGCTGGAAGCCCGTGGCGTTGTTGATGGCGAGCGTCTGCGCCAGTGGATCAGTGGTTTTAGCCATAAGGCACAAGTGTTGAAACCGGATGAGCTGCGTTTGGTGATGGAGCAGGCGCGGTTGGACACACGCACCAACTTGTTTACGGCGACTGAATTCAAGCGTTGTCTGAAACGGGAAATCCAACGCTGCCTGCGTGATCCACACATGACTTTTGGCTTGCTGATCCTTGATCTGGATCATTTCAAGCTGGTCAATGACCATAATGGCCATGATTTTGGTGATAAGGTGCTGTTGCAAGTGGCTAATTGCATCCGCGACTATGATGAGGCTGCGCGGCATGGCGGGGAAGAATTCAGCATCCTGCTACCCGATACCAACGCAGCCGAGGCCTTGGTTATTGCCGAACGTATCCGGAAGAAAATTGAGCAACAAACGTTACAAAATGGGGAGGGTAATGTCGTCCCAGTAACCACCAGCATTGGTCTGGCGGTTTACCCTGATGATTTGCCAACCGAGCTAAAGGCTCTAATTGGGCAAAACAGGGATATTGCGGAATTAAGTGGGTTGGTGCTTGAAAACATTTTTCATCAGGCCGACCAAGCACTTTACCAAGCCAAGGAACAAGGGCGGAATCGGGTTTGTTTGGCGGCTAATCTAATCTAGCGGACAACTAAGCTGTCTTGTCTGTAAATGGATTCAGCCCAGACCAGTTACGCATTAATTTGGACAGTTTCAGTGTCCACCAACAACGGCAGGGATAGCGTATCGGCATAGCCATAAGTGACAACTTGCTCTTTGGTTAGCAACCGTGCGCCCCACCAGCCTTCCTTGTGGCTTCCCCATAAGACAATAAAGCAATCGGGTTGGAACTTGGCGTTGCACCACTCCAACAGCAATTCAAAGACGTGCTGTTCCCATAAAGCTTGTCGGGTAGGATATAACGTCATGCTCGGTTCATCGCAGTAACCGCAGTAAAATTGTCCTTCTGGTGTCTGTTGTTCCTTGACATCAAATTCGGCGATGCAATCCCAATACTCCCCTTCAGTATTGGTAACATAAATGCCAATCTCTCTTTCAAGGTTAAGGACAGCGGTCAGTACCGGATTGATGCCGGTAAACTGCATGGTTAAGCTGTTTTTATCACTTTTGCTGATGACAGGTTGATGAGTGAATCTGTACCGGTTTCTTTCCAGCCAATCATCCCAAAAATAACGTATTTCAAGCACGTCAGGCTTTTTTGAATGTGAGCGGGAGAGCTTGGTAGATTTTTTGCCTGACATGGTTACGTTGTTCCAACGGTTGGCTTGGGTATTATTCTAATCCGGGTTGATGGAATTCTGGATGAAACGTATTTCTTTCATCACTATCCGGTGAGCATTTAACGACAAATCGCCAATACGCAGCAAATCGCGGGTTTTAAGATGACCATGATCAATCAAATCGTGCATAAAATAACAACAAGCCCGTCCGCCCATCGGATCGTAACCCAACACCCTAAACGTGTTCCAATCTTCTGTCAAAGGCATATCCGCCATGATGCTAATATTCGGATTGCAATAAACAATATTGTCACGATCTTCTGACCAATCAGGATCATCCTTACTCAGCCAGCAGATGAGTTCACAATCAAAATCGGCATCCCAATCCGGCTCATCTGGTAACTGTTTATGCTGATTTAGAGAGTCCATACGTTGTTCACGCGCATAGCGTTCCGCCTCCATAAGCCGCAGGTTAAGGTTCTCAATCTGGTGCCAGTCAGTTTCATCCAATGGAATAACTTGACCATCAGGGATACGACACACTTGATCCAGTCTTGTTTGCAACGATTCAATACTGGGTAGTCGACCTGAAACATAATCCCGCAAAGCATAGTGATGGCTGAACAAAAAATCATCTAAACGCAATAGGTCATCATCTGTCATTTGCCGCCAAAGACGATAAAGACTGAGTGGATGGTTGGATTTGTCATAATCAATATGGTTGTGCCATTTGCGGGTTTCGTTGGGATAAACAACATCGTTTGAAGCCAGAGGCACCGGCATTCGGGTTTGTTGGGGATCGTCGCGTAAGGTCACATAAAGAAATGGGTTGATGGCATGGTCTAAAGCATCAATTTCGTGGTCATCCAAAGGCTCTCCGGTAACAGGTGGACGCTTGAGCCACACTTGCAGGTTGCCTAAAGTGGCAATAGGCGCTGGATTTGTATCGCGTGCTTCGGCTTGTAGCAAATCGCAGACCTCGCTTTCTTGGCCTGTGCCAATTGTTTGCACCAATGAATTGTCCAGGCAACCCGCATAAGCCTTAACACTTACGCCAGTTGGCTTGATATTGAAGGTGATGGTAAGGCTATCTTCTTGAAAAGGCGTGCTTTGTGCGCCCAGCCAGTTCTCCAACACCTTACGTTGCGCTTCGGTGAGGATAAATTCCACATTACTATCTATGAGCTTTTTATTTCGAACATCAACAAAATTCATCTTGAGTTAAACAACAAACTACTGACACAAACTATCAATGGGGTTTCTATTTAATTCCAGACAAGCCAGCCAAGCCAAACAGACCAGCGATACCCAAAGGTCGGTTTGGTCTGGTTGGCTTGGGAAATATATGCTAACCCATTAACCCATAAATGATTTTTATACAAAATCCATAAAGTCAATCATGCCTTCTTGCGCACCAGGCTTATATGTGCCATCAATGGTCTCCTCCTCGTGCTTAAGAATCTCAGCTTTAATAGCATAAAAACGGGTATTTGACTCTCCAGAAATAGTTGGAACAGTGTGGCGTGTTTTGAACTGATCTTTGTCACGCACCAGATAACCGTGTTCATGCAGTGTCCGACAAACCATTTTGAGGTCAAAACCCACACACGCCTCACGGAAACCTGACTCGTTAAAAAGGTAAAATTCCCCGACAAAAAGGCTAGAGTCTCCAACGGTGTAATTTTTGTGATAGCCAATCATCCGATTTGGAATTGTTGATGCGGGCAATAAAGTGACCACATAAAAACGGTTCAAATTACCCATTATGAAATCCCGTATTTTGGCGACACCACGTGCCTTGTCGGAAACATTGCTGTTGTCTTCAACCCAAAGGTTAAAAACATAGTGAACACTATCGGTAACTTGCCTTTTGCTGAACGGCAAGATATCAAAGTCAACAGCAAATTCCCCGGCAGCTTGTACCAAGCCAAAGCGGGTCGCAACCCGTTGTTGCGCTTCGCTCAGATTCCGCGATGCCACTAGGTTGTCATAACAATTATGCATGGCTGTGGTTACTAACTCACAAAGTTTTTCATGGCTTGCCGTTATTTTCAGCAGACCCTCAATTAACGCTGGCATGGCCGTGCCATAATTCTTTGAGCAATCGTTTTTCATTTGATCAGCGAATTGTTTCGCCGTAAGGTTGCCTGTGTGTGGGAATATTCCCTCTGGAGGAACAGGTATGTCAAGTACGCGGATCAGTTGACCGCCTTTTGCTTCGCCTTTTTCCTCAATTTTTTCCCGAGCTGATTTCTCGCCGGTACTGTAGCCATGTAAAGTCCATGAACGTGCTTCGCGGATTGTGCGGTCTGACTTCAGTGAGGCCTTACCTTGACCGCCAAAAATATTGTAGGCCACAGCACCCACGTCATTAGCCGTACATTTTCCAATCTCATCTAAAGGCAGCATAAGATTATTATACGCAGCACAGGTGCCTTCCAAACCATTTGCAGTAGAGTTCCATGTACGGATAGCGGTCAATTTCGGACTGGCCGAAGGATCGGCACCACAACCGAATGTCGAGGTGGCGATTTGCAGCGTGGTTGTCTTTCCCTCAGTGGTTATCCCGTAATTGTGAATCGCAGCAGAATCCATACCTGCCAATGGCAACAAGGGCGATGCTAACCCCCACATAATGCCGAAGGCGGGAATAGGATTTTCAGCAACGGGTTTAGCTACTTTGATTTTCCAATCGCTCAATGACCCTTTAGAATGTATGGTGTTGGTGGTAGCCGAATTTCTTTCGGGCTGATAAACACACCGCTCGCTACCATTACGCGTGATAACGTGGTTAACGAAGGCAAAGTCACCTTGACTTGTCCAGCCCAGATTTTTCACGCAATTCTCCTCCTCTGTTATCTTAAATTCCGCCAACATACGCAAAAAATTGCTTTGAAGACCTGGAATGGCCATAAATCCTTTATCGGAAAAATCCGAAATTAACCCTCCACCTTGCTCATAGAGACGTGGCAATCCAATATACACAATGTGCTCGATGCCTGACTTATTAATAAATGCCGTCTTAAGGCCGTAATTCTGTCCGTCAAAATCATGAGTGCCAGCGAGTACTGCAATGGGTCCGCATATTTTTTGGTAAGCGATTTCCCCTTTTCGGGTTATTTTTTCGATGTATGTGGCATTCGCTGTGACCTTAAAACCATCAGGGATGTTTTGTTCAATCTTAGCCCACGGGCAAGGCGCGTCATCAGATGCACGGGCATTAGTTGTTGTTACTATATCGTTATTACTGCTGCCAACGCTGAATGTCTTTGGCTCTATATCAAGCCAGCTTAAGAGTTTTGAGAGGTTGTTATTCATAGCCTAAAACCTCCGCCAGTCTTTTTAGAGCCGTGACAGGCTTGTTGCTGCTAATGGCATCGGCAGTCGATTGAACGGCTTTTACTCTCATGCCAACTTCATCGTCTCCGGCTGCTGTTGCAAGAGTGCTGACAAAGTGTGTCGTCTCGTCCGTTGTCCAGCCGCCTTTGAGTAAAGTGCCAGACAGGGCAAGTGCAAAATCTTGGCGAGTACCTTGTGCGGGGTAATTGCGAAGCAATAAACACGCGGCTGCAAGCCGTTTTGCCCGATTGACCAAATCGTCCCCGTTAATGGTGCTTAGGTTTTCGTCTGCTGAAGTGAACTGGATCAGCTCGCCTGACGGATGGGTGCTGGGTGGAAATACGGTTTGGCTGCCTGTTGATCGGATTTCCAATAGGACGGACTCCTTACCATCCGCATTCTTGGCTGAAAATTTCATGGTTTTAGGGAGATCATCTAATGTCTTGAATATCCAGTGCGAAACAGGTTTGCTTGCTCGTCCAAAGGTAATCGTGCCAGAAAGAAAGCTGGGGGCGAGCACAATAGCTTCTTGACAATCAAGGTCGATATCGACAATCCCGCCCGAAGGCTCACCATTCAGGATGCCTATATTCATGAGTTGGTGAGATGGATAATATTGAGGGATATCATCACTCTTGATGCGTAAGTCTTGCCATCTAGGGATAACTGGTGCTTTCTTTTTGAAAGGTACTGGGATAGTTGCAAGACCCGCGTTTGCGTAATTCAATGCGTACTCTGGGATGCTCATGCTGCACCACCCTTGCATTTGGTGGCAACCCAAGCATCAAGCTGGGCTTGAGTCCAAGCTACGGTATTAGGTCCAAGTTTAACGGGTTCGGGAAAATGCCCAGACCTAACCCATCGCCAGATCGTCGAGCGTGATTTTCCTGTGGTACTACAGATTTCTTTGTAAAATATAAACATTGTTGGCCTCAAATATGAAAAAATGAAGCCGGCGTAGGCATTACTGCCTATGGGCGAAGTCAATTTAGGCTTATGTCTAATTAAGACTAAATTGCACGATTTGAAAAGCACCACTGAAACAATACAGCGGTGTAGACACAGAATGGGATAGTTTCATCGCCGGTTTTACCGGCAAGCTGGTCACATGACCAAAACTCGGCAAGAATTTTACAGCAAAATAGAATTGTCGCCAAATTTTTTTTGCCTCATTGGAGAAGTTGGGTAGTGAGAAGTTTTCAATGTCTGGTTGGATTGCCTTACTGGACTTGACGATTTAGCAGGTATTCAGTCGCCAATTTTTATTGTACCCACAACAGCCAGCACCCTTTCCATCATCGCAATAACATATTGGGCTATCAACAATAAAAACGGGTTCTTATTCCCTGTCAGGTTACAGATTTCCAACGCATCATAATAAGACAGGCGGCTCTCTGTATCTCCTGGAATATTGGCGATAGGGTAGCCATTCTGTAACAAAATCAAGTTCATCACCAAGCGTGCGGTGCGGCCATTGCCATCGATGAAAGGGTGGATGGTGGCAATACGTTCATGCAGTTCCGCCGCAAGCAATACCGGATGTAACGCATGACGTTCGCTGTCATACCAAGCCAAGCAATCTTCCATCAGTACGGGGACTTGCCAAGGCTGTGGTGGGATATGACGGCTACCGCTAATCATTACGGGCACTCTCCGATAGTGGCCTGCATTCTCCCGATCAATGCCACGCAGGATCAATCCATGCAATTGGCAGATCAGTGTTTCAGTCAAAGGTGAAGAGTGCTGCACCAGCTCCCGTAACCATAGTACCGCTTCATAATGGTTAATGGCTTCTAGATGTTCCCGCATTGATTTCCCTCCCACGGTAAGCCCTTTATGAATGATCAGGTCAGTTTCCCGCAGGGTCAACGTATTGCCTTCAATGCGGTTGGATTCGTAGGTGTATTCAATATCAAGTGCCTGTAATATGCCGGGATACTGTAACGGCCTGGCTTGATCCAATTGGGCTTTGAGGACATCCATATCATGGAGTAAAGCCTCTAACACTGTCATAGCGTTTCCGCCTCTTGTCGTGGCGCAGCTTCTGTTGGTTGTGAGAGTATCTGGTTGAGCTTATCGCACCATTGTTCGAGTGCCTCACGTTTTTCTGAGTCATACGAATGGCGGTCGTACACCGCCGTAATGCCGCTTTCAATATGGTTGAGGATTTTTGACACCGTGAGCCTTGGCACACCCAAACTGGTCATGTAACTGGCAGCCGTCCGGCGCAAGTCATGAGGTGTAAAGGGTGGGATGGCAAACTTTGCCTCATTCTTATGTAAGGCATGGTCAATGCTGGTGTCCAAGATGGCTTTATCTCCCTTGCCGGAAGGGAATAACCAACGTGATTGCCCAGAAAGCAATTTAATCTGTTCAAGCAGCCCTAAAGCTAACGGTGATAATGGGACACGATGGGATAGTTTGTTTTTGGCTTTCTCATTGGGAACTGTCCACCAGCCATTAGTCAGATCAAACTCGCTCCATTCGGCAATGACAATTTCACCTTTGCGCTGTGCCGTCACCAATTGGAACTTTAGGCACAATCGGGTCAGTTCACTCATGGAGGCCGACTCAAGTCCATGCCAGAATAGGCGGATTTCATCTTCAGTTAAGACACGATCTTTCCGGTTCTCTTTGGCAGGCATTTTTACGGCAGCGCAAGGATTGGCTTCCATCAGGTCACGGCTGATCGCCCAATTGAACAGCTTGCGTAACAAAGCCAAGGTCCGGTTCGCTTGGATGGGTGCGCGTTGGACAATGGTGTCTAACAGATTAATTATGTCACGGCGTTTTATTTCATGGGCTTTGACCGTTTTCCATTTGGGCAGCAGATCATAATCGAGTATGCGTTGGTCTTCTTTCCATGAGCGTTTGTTGGCTTTGGCATAAAGTTCAATATACTGCCCCGCTATTTCACCAAAGGTTGGCGCACCCCGATTGATCTGTTTTTCTGTGGCAGGATCATTGCCTATGGCTGCCTCATGCAGCAGCTCTTTGGCTTTTTCCCGGGCATCCGCCAAACCTAATGTAGGATAAGTGCCCAACGTGTAACGGCGCAAGCGTCCAGCATGGCGGTACATGACAAACCAGCTTTTTCGGCCTGCTGATGAAAGTCGTAAGCCTAAACCGGTGGTGCGTTCGTCAAAAAAATCTATCTGCCCCTTTTCAGGCAGTTTGACAGCATCAATCCAGCGGTTAGTAAACGAACAGGTAGGCATGAGTAGTTCTATAAAACGGTTTCAATCGAGTAATGGTAAAGCGACTCAAAGGCTGGGTGGACGGATCAGGCTTTCTGCCGGAATGCCCAGTTGCTCATGCAGTTTTCCAGATCATGGGCAAGGTGAGCGAACGTTTACGGTTCAGGATTTCATAAACCCGATTTATCCGCCCAATCATAGGCACCAAGTCTTTGGCCGTCAGCCCCGATTGCTCCATCCGAAATTTAATGGCTTCAACGGGATCAGGCAAACCAATTGGAAAATGCTTGTTCTCATAAGCCTCCACCAACGTCAACAAGACCTCAAATCGATCACCGGCTGGGGTATGGGGTTCCGGTTCATTTTCAAAATACAGGGAGAGTTCACGCATGACGTTTTTATAGTCATCTTCAGTATGAATAGGACGGATTTCCACAATAATTACTCCAGTTCTATGGATTTAGTCATAGTGACCAGCTGATTCAGGAAAAATTCTAGGTAACACATAGGTAACAAAACGACAGGAACAGTATAGGACTTAATGCAACAAGATGGAACAATAAATTGTCTATTAAACAAATTATATCAATCAGATAGGTGTTTAAAGGTGTTTCATAAAGTTGCAAGATATTGCAATAATGACCGATTTGTAATCAGCCGGTCGCGGGTTCGAGTCCCATCTCCAGCTCCAATAAAATCAAAGCCTTACAGTAAAATGTGAGGCTTTTTTTGCCTTGAATTTTTCCAGCACTTGTATATTACTTGTTGAAAAAAAATTTGTGGTCGCCCTTTACCTAAAAATACAGGCAAGTGTTGCGGAATTATTTTTGTAATTGAGATATTTTTTTCATTCCTCAACTCATAAGCAATCCTCTTCCTAAATCCTGCAATCAAATACCTAACAAACTTCAAAACCACTGATAATCAAGAAGATAATATCAGCTTCTTCAAAATCACCCCCAAAACAGCCCACAAGCAAACGGTATGGTCAAAATATCCCTAACAATGACAGGATTACCGCACTTATTACCGAGGAGCAGTGAAAATCAAAACATCTTGTTTGGTTTTTAGAGCTTGCAGGATTTAGGTTCTATATGGATACTCTGTGACTCGTTTTAGTGAATAGCTAATCATATCTATCATCTCGCCCCATTGCCTACGGTCGTGGAAATAATACGATCATTACCCAAAGGATTTTTAATGGCATTTATAAGCACCGAAAACTTAACAGCCTATTGGCATTTGATATTTTTAGGCTTAATTATTCTTGTATTATTAGGATATTTTATCGCCAAATTTCTATTTCCTGCTTGGCGATTAATAAGAGATTTAAGTCAAGCGATTAAAGCGATCCAATCACTAAAAAGCTCAACAGCCAATGGTCAGGTCATCAGCATTGACCTTGTTAACAAGCTGATGACAAATCAAAAGCTAGAACATTGCTGGACTGAATTCGCCCAAACTTTGCATAAGCAAACTACCCCTGATGACATGGGACAAGAGCGAGTGAAGTGTTGGCGTTCCACGATTCCAGCAGAAGTGTTTTTTAATGTTGAAACGCTGATTGCCGTGGAACTTAAAACCGAATATTTCAAGCATCAACCGGGCATTCTGACCGGTATAGGCATTATCGGCACGTTTGCAGGATTGTTGCGGGGGCTGTCAACTTTTTCAGTTAGCAGCGATCCTGAAACAGTTCGCCTTAGTCTTGATACGCTGATTCATGGGGTACGCGAAGCTTTTTTTGTCTCGCTTTCTGCTATTGCTCTGGCAATGCTGACTACTTTAGCTGAAAAATTGATTGTCACGCACTGTATCAAACAGGTTGAAGCGTTGTGCCAGTTAATCGATAGCTTATTTGAAAGTGGGGCGGGTGAGGAATATTTAGCACGATTAGTCAACGCAGGAGAAAGCAGTGCAACACAAACCGCACAACTTAAAGACGCGCTGGTTACAGACTTGAAAGAAATGCTAACAGAAATTATCCATCAGCAAACCGAAGCCATTGCCGGAAGCTTTGCAACCAGTTCCAATGACAGCGGCAATCGTATTGCCCAAGCTATTTCAGAAAGTTTAAATGAGCCATTGCAAAAAATTGCGGCGGCAGTCAATACCACCACCGATAATAATGGCGAAGTGGTGACACGAGCGTTGAACGAAGTCTTACTGACTTTTTCACAGCAAATGCAAGATATGTTTGGCGGGCAAATGGGCGACATCAGCCAATTACTCCAACAAACCACCACGGCAATGCAATCAACTGTTGCCCGCTTTGATCAGCTTACCCATAATTTGGGTGATGCTGGAAAAAACGCCGCCGATGTGATGAGTGAGCGATTAAGTACCGCACTTGAATCAATGGAAGCCAGGCAACTCGCTTTAAATCACACCATGACAGAGTTTGTCACGCAATTACGTGAGATGACACAAACCTCGCAATCGGAAACCAGTAGCCAACTCCAACAAACTTTAGCTTTACTGGGTGAACAGGTAGCGGCGATGACTCATCAACTCCAACAACAAGCCCAAGCTGCCGCTGATAATCATCAACATCAACAAGACAAGTTACAACAAAATGCCTCCGCGCTCGCGCAAGAATTGGCAACTCAAGTGCAAACCAGCATGTCTGCCATGCAGCAGCAACTGGTCAGTATGATTGAGCTGATGAAAGAACAAGCCAATCAAACCGCGTCGAGTAACGCAGAACAGCAAAAATCCCTTACTCAGCATACGCAACAGACAGTAGAGGCACTCACCAACAGATTAGAATCCAGTTTAGCGACTATCGATGAGCAAGCGAAAATAGCCCAGTCTACAATGCAGCAACAACTTCAACTAATGGTTGATGCGTTAAAAACTAATGCCGAGCGGACAGTATCAGCACAGGATGAACAACAAAATCGGTTTTTACAAAATGTTGCAATGACCACTGAACGCCTTCAAACGCAAGCCCAAGCCGCCGCTGATAACCATCAAAACCAACAAGACAAATTACAACAAAATGCCTCTGCCCTCGCACAAGAATTAGCAACTCAAGTGCAAA
The DNA here is from genome assembly GCA_903945375.1 of uncultured Methylococcaceae bacterium. Classification (GTDB taxonomy): domain Bacteria; phylum Pseudomonadota; class Gammaproteobacteria; order Methylococcales; family Methylomonadaceae; genus Methylovulum. The sequence continues at coordinate 22,951 of CAJAVP010000090.1, forward strand.
CCAGTATGGCAATCATCGACGACCAAGCAAAAACCTCGCAATTCGTAGTGCAAGAGCAATTACAGGTGATGGTCGAGGCACTTAAACTAAACGCAGTACAATCAACCGCCGCGCAAAATACCCAACAACGCCGACTTTTTGAAAATATGGAAACCGCTCTGGTTTCCCTAAATGAAAAAGTCGAGAAAACTGTTAGCACCCTAAATAAAACAGTCACCGATTTCGGGACGTTAATGTCCCAACAAGCACAACAGTCCTCAGATTCAAACCAGGCGACACAGCGCCAACTCGCTGAACAATCGACGCGATTAATCGAGCAACTAACCCAGCAAGTCCAAGCCATGACAGCGCAAACTAATAACGCTGTCGCGTCGATGCAAACAGCGGTTGCCTCCATGAGAGATGTCACCAAAGATAATAGCCAACGTATGGAAAGCAGTGCTGGAACGTTGTCACTAGCAGCCGATAATTTTGCCAAAGCGGGTAACAGTGTGGCGGGTGTTATTCAACAAAGCGGAATCGTCAGCGACAAAATGGCGACTACCACCATTGCACTCAACACGGCTGCCGATACCGTACAAGCCGCTGTTAAGGATTACCATCAAGCGGGTCAAACCATGTCGACAATGCTCGACGCATTAAAAGCCACCGTTGACATCGCTAAACAGGATGCTAGCGTCTCGCAAGCCTTAGTTAACCAGATCAAACAATCAGCTGAACAGTTACAACAGGTGCAATCATCGGTTGATGTATTTTTTAAAGCCGTATGTGATGAACTAGCAAACGCCCACGAAGAATTTGCCAACAATGTTGTCAAAGGCTTGAAATCCAGCAACACGGCCTATCAGAAAGAACTCAAAAATGCGGTGGACTACCTGAAAACCGCTATCGAAGAATTAGGTGAAGTTGCTGAAAAAATACCGACGCGGAGATAAACCATGTTTGGTGCTCGAATCACACTAAGTAAAAAGTTAAAGGACGAAGCGGAAAAACCGTTTTGGATTTCCTTCGCCGATTTAATGACTGCGCTAATGGTAATGTTTCTACTGGTCATGAGTGTCGCCTTGTTAGCTGTAACGAAAACCGTTTCTGAAGAACAGCTTGCTGTCGATGCTAGAAAAGACGCTATCGAAAAATTACTAGATGACGTAGAAAAAGCCGCCAAAGAAGCCCCACAATTTACAGGCATCCACGTCAATCGTGACCGGCAGGTGATTGATTTTGGAGATCGCGCACGTTTTGATACCGCTAGCCATTTACTCAATAAAGATCAATCGCAATTATTACGCACCTTTATTCCGTATGTGTTGGATATTGCTAACAGCGAGCTGGGTAAAGACTGGCTGAAACGCATCGTTGTGGAAGGCTTTGCCGACAAACGCGGCAGTTATTTGCTCAATCTTAATTTGAGTATGCAGCGCAGTCAGCGCGTACTTTGTGTCTTGTTAGCCAAACCCAATGAAGGTGAAGCAGAACTCTCAGCGCAACAGCATGAGGACATCCGCCAACTCTTTCTGGTCGGCGGTTATTCCTCTAATTCACAAAAAGATACCTTGGAAGAAAGTCGCCGAATTGAATTACGATTAGAATTTAGAGGGATAAAAGAATCTGCTCGCACATCACCGCCCGCCGCAGAAGATAATTTTGGCACGTGTGCCCTTTAGGAGAAAAAGATGACTGGATATGTGTGTATCGCTATGCTGGAAGACCCGCCTTATAACATGATTGTTGCAGCAACGAATGACAAGCCTGAAGATTGGTTGGAAGATTTGCCATTGCCAAGTCACTTGCTGTGCTACGAGCGATTTAAAGACCCCGATGTGATTGTCAAGCAATGCTTGAAACAACTCAAGGTAGAAGGTGTTAATGCTAAAGCGGACAAGGCGTTCTCGGCATCCGCGCCGTTGGTGATGCGAATATTTTTATCAATTTATGATGAAGCACGAAGCAATAATCTCATTGTCGACAACGAGGAAGACAGTGGTTTGGGCGAGGACTATTATGACCAAGCCCTATTGCTGGATTTAGAAGACGAGGAACGCGTTGAATTACTGAAACGTGCTGCCGAGGCCGGTGTCCAACCTGCGATTCATGACGTACTTGAAGCCTATTATTATGGCTGGGGTTGTGAAAGAGATATGGAAGCAGTTGTGGATTGGCTATTTGACAATAATATTGTCCTGACAGGGGAGCTTTGGGATATTGTCAGGGAGTTTTTTGATGATGAGCAACGATTTAGGGTACTCACCTTAGCCTCAGCCACAGGTTACATTCCGGCTTTAATTGAGCTGGCTCAAGCTTATTACAATGGTTGGGGAGTTGAAAATGATCCAGCGAAAGCGTTAGCTCTTGCAGAAAAAATCGATATAAACAAGCTGGATTTGCTTGAAAGAACGGGTGGATGGAAGTCATCAGGCATTTATATGGGAGTGTTAGCTGACATATATGACTGCTTAGCTGACGATTACGATGGTGGAACTGAAAAGATATTTGAGGATTCAAGTAAAGCCCAGAAGCTTTATAAAAAAGCTCTCACTATTAATCTGCGTTTGGCAAACTCTGACCTAAAAGATAGCGATAGCGCTTATTTTTACTTATACCTATCCTATTATTATGGTAGGGGTGTTAAAAAAGACCTAAACGAAGCCTTAAAATGGATAATGAAGGGCATCGAAGTACAGCCATCATGTATATATTTTGGAGGTGCAACTAAAATTTTACTGGAAGCCAAACAAAAATCACGCGCTGAAAAGCTTTGGCGGCAATATTTCAATTGGCTGAAATCGTGCGACGACCTTGAAAAGATAAGTTCATCGGAAATTCACCCTTACCAACAGCAAGTAGAAAATTTCGATATATCCCCTATTCACACTGAAAACGATGTTAAAGTCATTCGTGAATTAACCAAAAAATCTCAAGACAAAGGTATTAAAGAATTCATTACCTGGCTAAATAAGACACGTTTGGTATCGGCAAAATTTATAAAGCAAGATAGCATGGCTGAAGATACGAAAACGGGTTTGATGTGGTTACGTTTCGCTCATGGGCAAGTTTGGCAAAATGGCACGGCAGAGGGTGATGTAAAATACGTAAGTTGGAATGAGGCTTCTAAAGTGATCAACAATTTTAATCGACGTAAGTATGGAGGCTATACGGATTGGAGGTTGCCAACGATTGATGAGTTGAAACTTTTGATTGACAAGATCAAAGGCGAAGAAGGCAACTACATAGATGCAGACGTTTTTCCGAATAATGTCGGCGGTTGGTTTTGGTCGTCTTCGCCTTTCACTTACGACAGTGATGATCGCTTATGGTGGTTTGTGTATTTCGATAGTGGTAATGACAACATGGTCAACAAGCACAGCGACTACGCTGTACGGCTCGTGCGTGGAAATGCAATTCATAAATCAATCAGCAGTTAATTAAATCATTCGACCGCAAAAGTCTGATAATACCTTTCATGTACAATCAATTTATTAGCGAGAATAACCCTATGTCTATTTTATCAAGCCACGGCGATGTCCACATCCCCGACTATCTTATCCATGCACTGGGCTTAAAACCGGGTGTCGAGCTAGCGCTTGAACGCCAAGGCGACGCGATTGTGATGCGTCCGGTTAAAACAAATAAAAGCTCACGGGTTGAAGAGGGGCCAAAAATTTTGGCTTATACCGGAATGACAGTTAGCTTAGAAGAAATGGACGATGCTATTGCCAAAGGCGCGGTGCAATCACTGTGAAGTCGATCGATACCAATATCTTGGTGCGCTACTATGCACAAGATGATGCATTGCAATCACCTCTTGCCCTGAGTATTTTCAGGGATGAACCCGAACTATGGGTGACAAAAACCGTTTTGCTTGAGTTTTTTTGGGTTTTGACTCAGGTTGATAAATTTCGATTTTCAACCGAACAATTCATGTCTGTTTTTGAACATCTACAAGGCTTGCCAAATATCCTTATCGAGGATGCGCTTTCGTTCCGAACTGCTATTGAGTGGTGTCGTGCTGGCCTTGAATTTCCAGATGCCTTGCACTTAGCGGCATCAGAGACTTGTACTACATTTTTGACGTTTGATGACCGTAAATTTGCACGTCGTGCCCAACGTCTTAACTTAAAGCCCATTTGTGAAATCCCTGCATGAATCTAATTCCCGCCTTTCGTGCCCGCTTACAGCAAATCAATGCTGAAATATTACAATCCCCCATTCCCCACCTAGCGGCAGAAATGGCGCAAACTACCCAGCGTTTACGTATGGAATACGGTGACATTTCACGCGGCTCGGGTGATCAACACAGTATTGCTACAGCGGTGATTGATTACCTGAACACCCAGCAGTTAAGCACTTATCGCGACATCAAACGGGTGTGTTTTGGTCTTTCCTCCCAATATGGTATTCCCTTAACCCGTATAATTGAACATGACGTGCTGTTTCCTAAGCTGCTCAATGAGGTCGAGCGCTTACAATCAGAACCACGTCCGTTTCGCCGTTGCTTTCAAGGCTTGCTGAAAGCGTATTTCCGTTATCCAGGGCAGCAAACAACACACGCCATAGGGCATGAAAATTGGTTGGTCTTGCGGGACTTTCTGGCCAAGCACTGCAAGGCGTTAAAACAGCAAAAGCCGGTATTAGAATGGACACAAGCTTTGTATGAACATCGTAATTTGTTGGCAGACAATCCTTGTCACGTTTACGGTTCAGCGATGCTAACTGGCGATCAGTCTGTAGTTGAGATGCTTAAAACACGGCTGGGTATTGATGATGATACGTGGGTCATGGAGGAACTGGTATTGGCACAAGTGCAAGCGGCAACTAAATTACAGGATGAAGAATTCAAGGTACAACTGCTACCGTTGGTGCAACTGTTGGAACGGCATTCAGGCTTGATTACCCGAGGCTTGGCGTTATTGCTGAAACGTTATGAAGCGTGCGCGGAACATTCTGATCTCCCTAGCTTGCGTGAAGTGGCCTTACGAGAATGGAAAAGTCCTTGGTTGGAAGCGAATAAACCATTGTGGCACGCCCAGATTGGCGTAGCGGCGACTAATATGGTGAGTTTGTGGTTAAAAAAACGTTCGATTCAAGATTTCTTTGAGTTATTGCAGGCAGACGGACAAGCCGACCGACAAAGGATGGAATTTTGGCTTAAATACGCCGAAGCGATTGATGACATTTGGCTGGCGTTAGGCTTAAACAGTCTTTACAACAACAAACCCGATTATTCACGTATCCGTCGTAACATGAGTGGTCGTTATATGGCGTTAGAAGGCGGGACATACAATCAAGATAACGCTTTTTTAATGCGTATCGGTGGCTATGTGTTCATCGAATTCGGCAAACAAAATAATGCCTGTCATGTATTTAGAGCAGATAACCTGCCGTTTAAGTTTGGGCAAAAATCGGTGTTAGGCACTCAGGATGGGCTGAAAAATAAATTCCATCCAGGACATTGCGAAACCTTAACGCACAGTGAAGGCTGGCAATGGAAATTTGCAAATTTTTTACGTGCTTATGCCCATGCAGCGCCCAGCGACGATAAGCCTATAGTCGTGTCGGCTTCAGCTCGCCATACAACCCATACGACAAGCCGCTCCATACCACCAACAGAGTCATCATCACAACCGGTTTCTACTCAGCAATCGGCAACGTTTGACATCGGGCACGTATTGGCATTTTGTAAAGAACGGAAGCTGAAAGTAGAGGATCACCGAAGTCACGGCGGAGCGATTTGGATTCGTATTTCTGAAACCCATGAGGTCAGTGCAATATTAAAAAGCTTAGGCTTTCGTTATAAAACCGGTAAAGGCTGGTGGCAGACCTAATGAAATTGACAAGTTTATGGCCGTTCAAAACCCGCCATCAACCCAGATTGACAACAACGCCCAGTCATCACCTCATTGTCCAGTGTGAAAACGACGGAATTTATTACGGCGCTGCCCCCGATTTAACCGATTGGTCAAATCAATGGCAATGTTTTGGGCAAGACTCCGCCAGTATCAGCCTATTAAATCAACTTGGGGATTTAGGGCATATTCAAGGCATTGACGAGCAACTATTCTTAAATTGGGAATCGCTTTATCTGCTTTTGGCAGATGAAGCAGATAATGCAAGCGAACTACTCACGTTATTGAAATTACCTGAATTCAGCGATTTTCGCCCCAGTCTTGCCAGCCAAGGTTCTTTGGAAGACTTAGATTTTCGCATCACTTTGGGTGATTGGTCTGATACTCAAGGACACAAACTTATTACGCCACCGGAGATAACCGGCGCAATCATCCAGTCGCAACATCAACGTTTTTTACTGACCGAAGCCGTTTGGCATCTGGTTCGTGAAGTGCGGGCATTTTATGCTATGCCGAAAGCCAATAGGACACCCCTGACACATCGGCAATCTTGGAGCGTAATACGCCGTCATGCCTGCGTTGCCGGTGTGCCAATGGCGGATTTTTTACAACGCACAGTAGTGCTGTCACCAGAAAAGCTGTTGCTGCATTTACACAAATCAGCCGCATTAGACAGTCAAACCGTGCAGGTAGAGCCAGATTTTGAGGGCGCACCGCCACAATGGCTAAACACCTTTGACAAAAACACCAGCGTTCCAGAACGTTATGATATTCCAGATGGGCAAGGTATTGTTCAAGTATTAGTCGCACCTCAAGTGCGCTCCGTATTGCAGGAATTACGCCGCTGGCCCGGACGTTATGTTGCCGGGCAACGCGCCGAAGCATTCATCCGCAACCCGTATGCCGCGTTGGGTGACGATGCCGTTACCGTTATTGATGAAAGCCAATTTGAACAAGCCAGAGAAAATGCAGGCATTGAGTTTGAACGATTTTTTATCGATGTTGAAGCGGATGATCATGGCAAAATTATCGGCGTTGCGTTACGGATAGAATCAACTTCAATGCAAAATCCGCAAAGTAGCCGTTATCAATTTGCCGATACCGGGCAGCTTGAGACGTTTATCACACGTTACGAAAAGCGCATTCTAGGTGGCTTTCAATGTGTTTTTTGGGAAGGTTACGAGCTTGAAATTTTAGGTGATGCCGACTATCAACTAGCACAGTTAAAACGTATTCTGTCGGAATGGTTGTCAGCACCCCACGTGAGCATTACCTATGCCGATATTTTTGATCTCAACCGCTATTCTGATCGGGTTGAAGGGATAGGCATTGAAAAACACTATGTCTCGCCGTTTATTGCACGTAAAACTGACGAGGAAGGCTGGCTGCCGTCCAATGTCGAGTTTGGACTCGTATTCACACCAGACGATTCATCTGAGCCGGTTCATCTGCAATTAAGTAAAACCGATAGAGCCGTTATTCGAGAGGCGATCATTCAGGCAGAGCATCAGGGTTTAACTGAAGTTAATATTCCCGGTGTTGACAAGCCCGTTGCGCTAGCCGAAGCCAAGCAACTGATTGAAACCATTCATACCGCAGAAGCGCAGGTAAAAAAAGGACAATTTAATCCTAAACAACCTAAAGCCCCCACGCAGTCATTGGTGCTGAAAAGTAATATCAACACCGTCGATTATCAAGAGAGCAGAAAGCAAGCGTTAGAACTACCCAGTGATCGGCAAGCTGACTTGCCTAGCACTTTGCTGGCATCAATCGCTCTCAAACAGCATCAGTTACAAGGCGTCGCCTGGTTGCAACATCTTTGGCATCATGCCCCGCAACACTGTCGAGGCGCATTGTTAGCCGATGACATGGGATTGGGTAAGACGCTGCAAATTCTTACTTTTATAGCCCGTTGCCTAGAAGATAACCCAAAGCTTGAACCGGCGCTCATCGTCGCACCCGTGTCATTGCTGGAAAACTGGCAGGAAGAAATCGCCAAGTTTTTTATTCCTCACGCATTACCGGTTTTAATGCTCTATGGCGCAAATTTGCGCGATAAAAAACTCGCTAAATCAGAGATTGATCCGCAATTAGTCCGTGAGGGGTTGGTCAAATTTTTAGCCCCCAATTGGTTAGGTTCTGCCAAGGTGGTACTAACCACTTATGAAACGCTACGAGATTTAGAATTTTCCTTAGCCGCTCAACATTGGTCGATTATGGTTTGTGATGAAGCACAAAAAATTAAAAATCCTAACGCATTAGTGACGCGATCTGCTAAAAAACAAAATGTTCGTCTAAAAATAGCCTGTACGGGTACGCCGGTTGAAAACTCATTAGCCGATATTTGGTGTTTGTTTGACTTCATCCAGCCAGGATTATTGGGCGCGTTAAACGACTTTGGGTCACGCTATCGTCGACCTATTGAAGCTAAAACCGATGAAGAAAAAGCCCGTGTTAATGAATTACAGGCGTTAATTGAACCGCAAACGCTACGCCGCACCAAAGCACAAGTTGCTAAAGACTTACCGCGTAAAATCGAAGTTGAAAGTTGTCGAAACATACCCTTATCGGCTTATCAGCGGGATTTATATCAGCAGGCTGTTCAAGCCCATCGGGAGAAACGCGCAGACAGTGCCGTCAATAATCATTTGGGGCTGATCCAATATCTGCGACAACTCTGTACAAACCCTTATCCTGTAGGTGATAAAACTAAGCTTGATGAGTCCTTAACAAAGAGAGAAATAAAATCGCCAAAATTGAAATGGCTTTTAAGCGTGTTGGAAGATATTCAACAGAAAAACGAAAAAGTTATCGTGTTTGTTGAGTTTCTTGACCTGCAACGTCAACTCCAACGTTATATTGCGGAGCGTTATCAACTACTACCTGACATTATCAATGGTTCTACATCGGCAGCGGCTTCTGCCACACATAGCAGGCAAAAACGCATCAAAGCTTTTCAAGAAAAACCAGGGTTTGGCATTATTATTCTCTCCCCACTAGCTGTAGGTTTTGGCGTGAATATTCAGGCGGCTAATCATGTCGTTCATTACACGCGCACCTGGAATCCTGCTAAAGAAGACCAAGCGACTGACAGAGCCTACCGGATTGGTCAAACCAAGGATGTTTATGTCTATTACCCTGTGATAACAGCCGATTTTATTACCTTCGATATGAAACTGGATAGGCTGTTGGATTGGAAAAGAAATCTTTCTGATGATATGTTAAACGGCTGTGGTGATTTACTAGGTTCTGATTTTAACGACCTCGGCGCACCAGAGGGTGGTACTGCTTTTGAAAATCTATTCGGCATATGAGATGCCAATCCAAAAGCATTGGGATATTTCTTTTGCCTTTAGTTTAGCGTTAAGAATTGCGTCCGCTTCTACAAACTTTGCTCTTGCAGCGTAAAATATTTCACCAACATGGCATGAATACCGCTCATGCTGGGCGTGTTTTAGTCGTTTATTATCGTCAGATCCGACATTCCGCACCCTCATTACCCAGAACAGGCATATAACTGAACATAACGCTCACCGAGTAAGTTAAGCCAGCAATTCTCATTATGGCATCCAGCGCCTAAAATAGCCTACCGAATCCCCATTGAAACCTAATTTATGAGCACACCCTTTGGATTAAACGCGTTGACCTTTAGTGACGTAATCAAGTTTGTGCG
>CAJAVP010000091.1 GCA_903945375.1 uncultured Methylococcaceae bacterium
AAACAAAGCAAACAAGCCGCAAAGATTGATCAAGACAATGCCCAACGCAAACAGGACGGCTTGCCTATCATTGGCAGCTTTGCAGAGATTACCGGCAAATGGCTTGCATCCATCAAACACAAAACCAAACCAATCACCCATGAGAAAAAAACCAGTCGCTTAGATCGCTTTGCTTTACCGGCTTTGGGTGATTTACCCCTAGCAGCGATTAAATCCCCAGATATTCTGGCAGTCATCAAACCGTTAATTGATGACATGAAACTAGAAACTGCACACAGAGTCCATGCAGAGATCAGCCGCATATATAACTATGCTATTGCACACGGCTTAACCGATTACAACCCAGCGCAGGCCGTAGCCGCGCAGATACCAACACAAAAAGTAAAGCACCGTGCCGCGATTATAGACCCGCCCAAGGTTGGGCAATTGTTAAGGGACATTAATCTGTATCAGGGAACGTTTATTGTGCAATGCGCGTTTAGGTTATCGCCATTGGTGTTTCAGCGACCCGGTGAGATCCGACAGATGGAATGGAAGGACATCAACCTAGAATCTAAAGAATGGCGTTATTTTGTTACCAAGACAGAATGTGACCACATTGTGCCATTATCCAGACAGGCCATAGCCATACTGGAAGAGATCAAGCCATTAACCGGCAAAGGTCGTTACGTCTTCCCATCATGCCGTGGTGATAGCCGCCCTATGTCAGATAACACTATCAGGACAGCATTAAAAACGCTTGGATATGCCAGTGAAGACATGACACCACACGGCTTTAGATCGATAGCCAGTACCCTACTCAATGAACAAGGGTTTAGTCCTGATGCCATAGAACGGCAGCTTTGCCACATGCCTAGGGATCAAGTAAGGGCAGCCTATAACCGTGCAGCCTATCTGGAAGAAAGACGGCGAATGATGCAGGTTTGGGCAGATTATCTGGACAGCCTAAAGAATGGCGCGCAGGTGATACCGTTTAGAAAGGTTGGCTAGTATTTGATATAATTGAATTTAACCAGATAGCTTTAGCGGGCGACAAGCGAGAGTCATTCACTCGTTTCTGGTTAATCCCTATCTGAATGTTGCGCTTTGAATGGAGGCGGTATGTCGACTTATGTAATAAATTTAAAAAATGATTTTCAGGATTCACTTGCTTTAGCTTATGAGTATAAAAACCCAATTATAGTTTTTCACAATTACATACCTGAAAATGTTCGTAAATACATATTTAATGAATTGCGCTGTTTTGAAAATATACTAGATAGCGGCACTGTTACTGAATCAGATTTGCTACTCGGTTACATCGCGAGAGATATAGCAAACATTAGACGGCTTGCAGGCGATGAAAGAATGAAATCTGTTTATCAAATATTAAATAATTCTTTTTTTGATAATGAAAATAAGATCGAAGGATTTATTGAATCCGCATGGTCAGCACATGTAAATTTTTCACCTTTTAGAAAAGGGTTAAAAAAAGCTAAACAGTTGAATATTGAAATAGCTGAAACAGCAGAGAAGTTAGCGTTTTTGCTAACTGATATAGGGCAAACTGGCGTTCGATGCCCATACGAGTTTTTTGAAGTGGATAAATTGCTAGATAATACCAATATTGACAATATCCTCTGGCAAACCTTAAAGCCCGATATTTTGGGTTTAATCTATCCTTGGGAAAAAGCCCCATCATTACCGGAATTGCTAATCACGTTAAGCAAAACAGCAAAGTCATTTAATCCGAGTGAATCAGGTTTTGGTCACAATCCTATTGATGCAGCTATTAGTTCAAACAAATCAAATCCAAAAACAGAATACTTACGTGCATTTAGTGCATTGCTTGATGATTATGGGATTGAACTAACCCCAGATATTATGAAAGCGATAGCCATTACCGCAACAGTAATTATTGATTCCCCTGATATTGATGTCAGTTACGGTGATGTTAGCAAGGCAATTGCTTACTGGAAGATTATCGGCTAAAAATTGGCTTAAATCTTCCAGAATTGTGGAAGATTATCGGCTAAAAATTCGTTTAAATATCTTCGATTATCAAAACAAACTCAATTAAATTACACCGGACATTAACAAACCGGAGTAATTCGCATGGCAATAATCAATGAAAACGCTTTTTACAGACTACCCCAAATTTTGGGCAATAAGAAAGCGATCCCACCAATAGAACCCATTATCCCCGTCAGTAAGTCCACTTGGTGGCAAGGCGTTAAGGATAAACGCTACCCGCAACCAGTAAAGCTATCAGTGAGAACAACCGCGTGGCGTGGCAAGGATTTAAAAGCCTTGATTGCCGAGTTGGGAGGTGCAGCATGATCGGCACAATCCCTGAAAATACTAAACCAAGTCGTGTTAATCGTAAACGTAAACGCCGCTGGAAGATCTCGGACTTGATTAAATCAGGCTTGACGGATTGCTATGCCGTGGCGCACAATTTAACCACTGCCCCCCATTGGGCAGTCGAGTTTTGCAGCTCGCGAACAGGCGTTCAATCGCCACTTAAAAGAGTGGTTTTTTTATGTCAAAAATTCAGCACGATTATTCAATCGTCTGAGCCATTCTATTATGGCGTGGTTAGACATGGGGAG
>CAJAVP010000092.1 GCA_903945375.1 uncultured Methylococcaceae bacterium
CCACGCAAGCAACTCCAACAGCACATCAACTAGCGGTGTGCGATCTTCATTGTTGATTTTAGGTAATTGTGGCTTAGGGGTATCCATCGGGTTATTTTAACTGATTTCTTAAGGTGTTGCCTGTGACTAATGAGAAGTTACAGGCGTTGAAGTGATTTTACGGGTGCGTGGCGGTAAAGAGGTGAAAGCGACTACCGCTATTTGGTGGCCACGGACATGACGTGGCGCACTATGGATATTACCCAGGCGTACACTTTAAGGTGGCTTGTGGAGGTTTTTTTTGAAGACTGGAAACTCTATGAAGAATGGGGGCGGGAGGCCAAACAATTGGATGAAGAAGGATCAAGCCGAGGCCTGATCCTGAGTCTGTTGTTTGACCACTGCATTCTCCTTCACCCAGAGCAAATGGCCTGCAAAGAAAATCTCAAATGGATGTGCTGCTGGCATTTATCAAGACCATACTGGAGTGTCACAACCCAGCAGATAAACTGAAAGAATTAGCCAAACTGGTTAGCGAGGTGTTTCAGCTAATACCTTCTGGTAAACATATGACGGGACGGGATTTAGGCCGCATGGAACCAACGGACAGTGCAGAGCTTCGGGTTAAGCTCTAGTGAACTAAATTTAAAAACTTGAACATCGAGTTATAACGTGTGGAGTGCAAGCTGCCGGAATGACGACTTAATCGCAATAATTTTAGAGGGGCTGAATAATTACACAGTGGGTAGCCGCTGAAGCATATTGCTAATCAGGTGTTTTTTTAAGACGGAGTAAACGATTACAGTCTTTTTATCCAGCAAGCGACAGCGTAATAACCGTATTGAGTTGTGTGTGTTGAAAACTAAAACCTTGTGCTAACAAACGCTCAGGTAACACACGTTGACTGCTTAGTAGTAATTCAGACCTCTCACCTAAGCCATATTTTAAAAATACTGCTGGTATCGGTAACCATGCAGGGCGATTTAAACGCCGCGCTAACGTCTCCGTAAATTCGCAATTAGTGACTGGATTTGGGGCGGTTGCATTATAAACACCGTGCATCTGGGCTTGGTCTATCATCGCCAAAACAATCGCCACCCAATCGTCCTGACTTATCCAAGACATCCACTGACGACCATTCCCTAAACATCCACCCAAACCCATACGAAAAGGCAATAACAAGCGTTGCAAAAAACCACCATCCCCGCCTATTACTAATCCGGTTCTGAGCAAACAAACACGAATCCCTAGCGGCTCTGCGCGTCTTGCAGCTTGTTCCCAATCGTGACACAGTTGCGCGGCAAAACCTGCGCCCATGCTAGATTGCTCATTTAACACGCTGTCGCCTTGATCACCGTAATAACCAATGGCTGAGCCGCTTATCAATAAACGCGGTTTAATCGAGCATTGCGCCATAAAGTCGACCAATTGCTCGGTCAGAGTAATTCTGCTTTCTCTAATCAATTGTTTACGGGGGGATGTCCAAAATGAATCTATGATTGGCGCACCCGCTAGGTTGATAACAACGGCAAAGTCTTCTTCGGCATTCAGTTCATTTAAGCGCTCAACCGCTTTAACCGCCACACCACATCGTTTGACAACGGTCTCTGCGTGACGACTTAACACGGTAACGGAATCACCTCTTGCCAACAATTGGCGTATTAATGCTTGACCTAAAAAACCAGTTCCACCTGTTATGAGAATGTTCATACTGAGACCTATGCGGGTTGCCTAGTTAAAAAATATTTTTCTGTTAATGTATTGTACAAGTCTTGTTCAACTATTGACAAGTTTATCTTCAGCGGGTAAGTTGTCAATCAAGTATTTAATCCCTTGTTTATTCAAAAAGGGCAAATATTTTGGGACACCGGCAAAATCGTCCTTAGGTTGTCAGACATGGTTTAGATCACGCATAACACACGCCTTCTTAACCACCGCACAACCTGTTAATTTATCCTCCTCTATAAGCCTTCCTAAGCCGTTTTCTGGTAGGCTTTTTTTTCGTCAACTTAATCGGCTCGGTGTATGAACGTCACATCTAAATTTAAGCACGCTGCTAGCTATTTAATTGAAGCTAATTTTTATTTTGCCGTCTTCGTTTTAATATCAGGTGGACTACTCAGCTTAAGCGACCGTTCGGTATTTGCTTATAACGAAGCCTTGTATGGGGCTTTAGATAATAACTTGCGGATTATTATGGTGTATCTTGCGTTGACTGAAGCGGTTGTCGTGGCGTACTGTTTTTTTAGCAAGCGCTTCCATTTTATGATTTTAGTTGGCTTTTTCTTGTTACTGATGATCGGTTCCTTAGACTTTTACGGCGAGGTCAACACGGTAGAAATCGACAGCGACTTTACTGGCTTTTTTCTATACACCGGTTTATCGCATTTGGTTTATGGCGTGTTTAAAACTGATGCCAACTGGCGCGTCCATACGCCATGAACGTTATGTCCTGTGTTGTTTTTCAAGCATCACCAACATATCATCCATCGACCTATCGGCATTCATAACCCAAGCATTCTCCTCCGCTGTTAATGGCTCAGCGGCTTGAATTTGTTGCTGCAAAACGCTCGCATCCGCCTCAGAGGCATCTTTTTGGAACGTTTGACGTCGCTCAATCCGCGCCAATAGCGCCGCTTCTGTAATATCGAAATCAACAATCAAAAACGGCACACCACACTCTTGCGCCAATTGTTGAAATGACCAACGCTGCGCCTTTTTAAGAAAGGTGGCATCAACAATCACCGAAAAACCTGCCTTAATGACCTGACAGGCTAACTGCTCAAGTCGGCAATATGTTTGTTCAGATGCCGTTGGACTATAAATTTCACCCGCGCTGTGCTGTTCAGGACGGTAACCAAACAACCGTTTACGCTCAACATCGGAACGTAATTGAATTGCCCCGATGTGTTCAGCCATTTGTGCCGCCCATGTTGATTTGCCTGAACCTGATTTGCCATGCGTAATAATCAGCGTCGGCAAAATAGCTTGAATAAATCGCTCCGCCAGCCCACTAAATAACCTATATTCAGCCCATGCTTGTTCTTGCAAAGGCGCTTCACACGGCTGATTAGTGCTGAGTAGTGCCAGCTTGGCACGCACCAACGCGCGGTAAACTAAGTAATAGCGCAATAAAGCTAAGCCGCCATAATCACCACTTAATTGCAAATAACGATTTAACGCCCGATTGGCATAACGGTCGTAAGCATAATGCAGCAAATCAATCAGTAAGAACGCCACATCGCTCATGATATCAATCCAGCGTAATTCTGGATTGAACTCGATACAATCAAACAAAACGACTTTGCCATCAATCATCGTCATATTGCCTAAATGTAAATCACCGTGACATTCACGCACAAAACCCTGTTGTTTGCGCTCTTGCATCACCATAACCTTCGCTTGCCATTCGCCGTCGCCCCAGGCTTGTAGGCTTTGCATCTGAGCAATCGCCGGTTGCTGGGTCAGTAAGGGATAAATTTGCATAAAGTTTTCATCAAACCAATGTCTGACGGTATCCGCATCGCCGTAGGGAAAATCATCACCCGCGACCGAGATATTGTCATGAAAAGCGGCTATTCGTTCAGCAATTTGATCGCAACAGTCAACATCCAACAAGCGTCGTGCTGCCATATCGGCCAATAGACGCTCACTTGGAAATTGACTCATTTTGATCGCATACTCTAACACCTGACCTGTGCCAGCCAGTACAGGTTGCCCCAAAGTGCCGGTAATCGGCAATACTTCGAGATACAAATCCGTTGATAAACGCCGATTCAAACGTAATTCTTCCGCACAATAAAATTGCCGTTTTGCCAAGCTAGAAAAATCGAGGAAACCAAAATTAACGGGCTTTTTTATTTTGTAAGCAAATGCTCCTGCTAACAATACCCAAGAAATATGCGTTTCAATAATCTTAACGGCATCAACAGGATGTGGATAAATCGCAGGATTACACAAGGCAATCAACAGCGGCGGAAAATGAGCGTTGTTTGGTACGATAGTTTCCACAGGATAACCTCAAAATAATGGGTGTCTAAAATTTTCGTGCAGTTTGCAAAATCGGCTCTAATGCCTCCACTCCATGCCCTTAAAGCGGAACACGCACTAAGGTTTAAGCGTCGGCAGACCGCGATAGCGAATCCTTGCCGCAATGACGTTGTTTCACTTAACTTAATGGTAGAGAGCTGTAATAGCAGTAAAGAATTGAATCATGACAATTTGTTTAGTCATTACTCATAATTACGTTATAAAATCAGAAGCTCGGATGTCCAATAACTATCACTACCCCCATTTTGATACCGTCATATAAGCGAGAGTGAGCTTGTCTGACAATTTTCCACGTGAGTCTAATCAATGATCAGTAAACTACTTAATAGCCAATATAACGACTTTTTGTCCGCTGTTCAAAACGATCTTCAGCAATTTATTAAGAATCCCAATTTTTCCAACCTGATTCATTGGACTTTTGGAGATAAAGTCGATGCCGCTCAAGCAAAACAACTCATTCAAAACTTAGCTGATCCAAATTTTTCCAAACACCCTATCTTAAGCCTGAGCTCGGCCGAGGATATGAATGGCGCCCAAGGCGCGTACAGTGCGGCAACCGATAATATTTATCTCTCATCAGAATTTCTAGCCCAAAACGCCAATAACAAGAACGCTATCAACGCCGTGTTTTTAGAAGAGTTAGGACATGCTTTAGATGCCCGTTTAAACCATAGCGATTCACTTGGTGATGAAGGAGAATTATTTTCTGCACTGGTGCGAAACGCGCCATTATCAGCGGCGCAATTACAGCGTATTCAATCTGAAAACGATCAGATATTCGTCACGATAGATGGCTCAACTGTCAGTCTGGAACAATCGAATAACAATCTGGGAGTAATACAGGGCATTAGCACCTATGACGATAGTCTATGGGTAATTGCCAGTTGGAATTATATCTTTGGTTATTACTACGCCACCAGCTATGACTACACAGATTACTATACATTTCAAACAGTTACTACTGGCTCAGTGAGTGACTTTATCTTTGTCACGACAAATAATATATCAACCACATTAGTTGACATTGATATCGCCCTAAGAAATTCCAGTGGCACCATCGTCGGATTTTCTGGCACCACCGGGGAATCACTAGAAACTATTTCTTTGATAAATTTACCGGCAGACACGTACACCCTTGAAATTTATGATTATAAAGCGGGAGCTAATTTAGTTTATGCAGGCGGCGGAACCGTGCCGTACAAAATCGGTTTTAGTGCGCCCACCGCACAGGTTCAATACGCCCCCACGGGAGATGTCACAATTAGCAACACCACGCCTACTGTAGGTGATGTTTTAACGGTTACGAATACGTTAGCGGATCAAAATGGCTTAGGAGATATCAATTACACATGGCGAGCGGGCTCTGCGGTACTCGGCACGGGTAGTAGCTATAAAGTGACGGCCAATGACATAGGGAAAAAAATTAGCGTCGCGGCTAGCTATACCGACGGATTAGGACAAGTCGAAAGTGCGAGTAGTCAAAAGACCAGCACCGTTATTGCGGCGTCGCACCCTCCGACTGGCGAAGTTGTTATCAGCAATCCTACCCCACAACAAGGACAAACGTTAGTGGTTACCCACACCTTGGCTGATCTGGATGGCTTGGGCAAGATTAGTTTTGTTTGGAAAGAAGGCACGATCACCATAGGCGTAGGTGTTAGCCACATTTTAACGCAAAGCGATGTGGGCAAATCTATCCTCGTCATTGCTAGCTACACCGACTTAAGCGGTACGACAGAAGTGGTTAGTAGTGCGGCAACAGCAAGGGTACAAAACGTCAATGATTCACCCACCGGTTCAGTTACCATAACGGGAACGGCTAAACAAGGTGAAGTTTTAACAGCCTCTAACACTTTGGCAGATTTAGACGGTTTAGGGGCGATTACATATCAGTGGAAAGCCAATAACGCTGTGATTGCCACAGGCAACACATACACTTTAAGTCAAGCGAATGTAGGAAAAACCATAACCGCTGTTGCCAATTATACCGATCAGCAAGGTACTGCCGAAAGCGTCAATAGTATGGCGACAGCGACGGTACTGAATGGCAATGATTTACCAACCGGATTAGTCACCATAACGGGAATCGCCCAACAAGGTGAAATTTTAAAAGCCTCTAACACTTTAGCGGATTTAGACGGTTTAGGAACCATTACATATCAGTGGAAAGCCAATAACGCTGTGATTGCCACAGGCGACACATACACTTTAAGTCAAGCGGATGTAGGAAAAACCATAACCGCTGTTGCCAGTTACACCGATCAGCAAGGTAGCGCCGAAAGCGTCAATAGTATGGCGACAGCGACGGTACTGAATGGCAATGATTTACCCACGGGCTCAGTGACCATAACGGGAACAGCTAAACAAGGTGAAAGTCTAAAAGCCTCTAACACTTTGGCAGATTTAGACGGTTTAGGGACAATTACATATCAGTGGAAAGCCAATAACGCTGTGATAGCCACGGGCGACACATACACCTTAAGTCAAGCGGATGTAGGAAAAACCATAACCGCTGTTGCCAGTTATACCGATCAGCAAGGCACAATCGAAAGCCTAAGCAGCGCACCAACCGATGTTGTTCGCTCGGTTGAATCGGCAGTTATTTTATCAACCCCCGATTTGTTTACCAGTGAAGATGGCGATACCGCCATTATTAGTGTCAGTTTAGCCACTGCACCGTCTCGCTTAGTCTCTATCAGCTTTAAAAGCAGTGATCTTACCGAAGGAGCTATCACACAGCCCAAACTGAGTTTTAATACCAACAACTGGTCGATTCCTCAAAATCTCACCATTGTTGGCAAAAATGATTACAGCCTCGATCCTAATCAGCCTTATATCATTAAGGCTAGCATTAGCAGTAGCGATGTACATTATCGACAGTTACACATTGATCCCATTACACTCACTAATCGTGAAGATCTCACGACGGCATTTGATCCGCGTATTCCCATCGGTACACCTCGGGATATGCCCATAAAATTATATGGCGACACCCAAGTAGACACGCATGTCGTTGTTGATGGTTTTTTTAAGCAGATTAGCTCGTTTAGTGCCAATGATGTATTTAATGGCTTAGATGGTAATGACACCCTCTATGGCTTAAACCTACAAGATGACTTGTCTGGCGGCATCGGCAATGACACCCTTTATGGCGGTAATGATCAAGATTTTCTATATGGACAAGAGGGCAATGATGTTTTGTATGGTGAACAAGATGCCGATATTCTGAATGGCGGTGCAGGCAACGATGCCTTAGATGGCGGTTTGGGATTAGATACGCTAATCGGTGGCACAGGCAATGACACTTATTATCTCGGTTATGACGCGCAGGATGTTATCAAAGATAATGGCTCAAGCACGGACATTGATACCGTCATTATGCCTTATCAATTAACCACTTACACTCTTCCAAAAGGAATTGAAAATGGCTCGATAACCGCAGGTACCCAAGCTAGCGACTTGATGGGTAATGATAGCGACAACAACTTGACCGGCAATGAAGGTAATAACCATTTAAACGGAGCGGTCGGAGATGACACCTTAATCGCCGGTGCAGGTAATGACAGCGTGGATGGTGGGGAGGGCAATGATGAAATTGTTGGCGGTAATGGTCTAGGAGATGATGACTATTTCGGTGGAGCCGATATGGATACCCTGAAATATACCAGCGCAACTTCCGGTATCACCGTTAAGCTCGCCAATGGTAATAGTCCTGGCATCGCTACGGGCAAAGAAATTGGCAGTGACCAGCTAAATGGCATTGAAAACATCATTGCCGGTCAGTCTGGCGATAATGTGACCGGTAATGATGATAATAATTTGCTCGACGGTTTTACCGGAAATGACAGTCTATCTGGCGGTTTGGGTAATGATATTTTAATTGGTGGTATGGGTGCGGATGTCTTAACGGGTCATGCCGGTGCAGATAGCTTTAAATTTAACACCGAGGCCGAATCCGGTATCACCCGTGCTTCCCGAGATACCATCACGGATTTTAACCATAATGAAGGCGATAAAATTAATTTATTACCTATTGATGCCAACGTGAAATTGGCTGGAAACAATAACTTCACCACACTTACCGTAGGCAATGCGTTTAAGGGATTATTCACTGATGTAGGTCAGTTATATTTCGATAAGACGACGCATATCCTGTATGGCAATAATGATGCCGATAGCTCGGAAGACTTTTCTATTTTACTGACCGGTGTAAGTCATCTGCTTGCTTCTGATTTACTACTATAAGTCATCATACTGTACGCATTGCAGACACAAAGCTCAGGGTCTACTGTTTGAAAATCTGCACTATAAAAGTGCCAGTATGGCTATCCAATCATTACACTCACCGTAATTATTCCAGTCCCCCTAAAGTTGAGGGGGCTGAATAGTTACCACTAACCCAACAACTGCTCTAGTTTTTGCCAATCAAACGATGCGCCTGGATCCGTTTTACGCATCGGTGCAATATCACTGTGTCCCGTGATATGCGACTTAGACAAGCTTGGGTAAGTATATAATAGGCACTGAATGACTTGGGCAAGTTGCTGATATTGTGTTTCGGTATACGGCAGATGCTCGATACCTTCTAATTCAATACCTATGGAAAAATCATTACAACGCTCTCGCCCTTGGTAACTGGACAAACCGGCATGCCACGCCCGTTTGTCAAACGGCACATATTGCGTACACGCGCCATTCCGCTTAATCAGCAAATGAGCCGATACACGCAGTTGATAAATGCCCTCAAAATAGGGATGTGCTTTCGGGTCTAACTGATTGCAGAATAACTGATCAATGTAATCATTACCAAATTGCTCAGGTGGCAAACTAATGCAATGGATGACCACTAAAGAAAGATCACTCGGCTCAGGGCGCTCATCAAAATTTGGCGAGGGAATGCGATAGGCCTCAGTGAGCCAATGCTGCTCGATAGTCATCGTTTCAATCTAAAATACAAAAAACATCTATAGTTAACATTTGAACCCATTACCTCACAGGAGCCGCTAAATGATCCCAAAATTGGAAATATTTTCCCAAGGCGAAGAAATTGTCACCGGACAGACGGTTGATACCAATGCCGCTTGGTTATCTCAGCAAGCCGTGCCGCTGGGCTTTATGGTAACACGGCACACGGCGGTTGGAGACAAACTAGATGATTTGGTCGTTTTGTTACGAGAAATTGCTTCGAGAGCGGAGTGCTGTCTTTGTACCGGCGGCTTAGGGCCAACAAGCGATGACCTGACCTCAGAAGCCGTTGCCAAAGCGTTTGACTTACCCTTAGTGTTTGATCCGATAGCCTTTGAGCAGATTCAACAGTTTTTTAATCAACGCCAACAGCCGATGCCAGCCGCTAATCGTAAACAAGCCATGCTGCCCAAAGGTGCCGAGCGGCTGGACAATACGCTAGGCACAGCACCCGGTTTTGCACTGTGGCATCAAAACTGTTGGTTGGTTTTTTTACCGGGTGTTCCCTCGGAAATGCGTCAACTATTTTCCGAAAAAGTTAAACCCACACTCAATCAAAGTTTTAATTTGCAACCGCACACCTTGGTCAGTATCAAAACCTTTGGCTTAGGTGAATCGCTGATTCAACAACGCCTAGAAGAGATTACTCTGCCCGAAACAGTGCAATTAGGTTTTCGAGCCAGCCAGCATGACGTACAAACCAAACTCTTATTTCCCCCAAACTTTGATTCTTCTGCACGACACGCTCTAGTCACCAAGCTACGCAATCAACTTGGCGAGGCGGTTTTTGCCATTGATACAACGAGCGAGGCAACCGGAGACTTAGTGACGACTTTAGATCAATTAATGACCCGCGCAGGGCAAACACTGGCTGTTGTAGAAACGATTAGTCAGGGGCTGTTAGCCGGATTATGTACCGGCTCGGTGTGGCTCTTAGAAAGCACATATCAACAGTCATTACCCCGTTTACTCAAAAAACTGGGTATCACCGAATCCACTGAAAATTTATCGCGATTAGCCCAAACCATCGCCTTTACAACAGCGGAAGCCAGTGGCGCAGACTACGTGCTAGTCCAACTTTATGACGGCAGCTTTCAAGCGCTTCAAGATAAAACACAAGCCACGCGATTACACACCGTTTTGTTTACTAAAGGGCAATGTTATTGCCTTGAACATACCGTTGTCGGGATTGCCAAACATAAACAACATCGCGCGGCATTATTGGCAGTGGATATGCTGCGCCGCTATTTGCAATTTGGCAGACTGTAAAAATCACAATTAACCGGCGACTTGATAGAACTCTTTGTACCAGTCGACAAAATATTTTATGCCGTCGACTAAACTGGTAATCGGTTTATAACCAAAATCATTAACTAAATCAGAAATATCTGCGTAGGTATCTGGAATGTCACCGAGCTGCAAAGGCAATAAATTTTTTATCGCCGTTTTACCCAAACAATTTTCCAAGGTTTCAATAAAACTTAATAAATTGATAGGGTTATTATTACCAATATTGTAAATACGGTAAGGCGCTTGACTGGTACCAGGATCGGGACAAGCCCCTGACCATTCAGTATTCGGTGTGGCAGGTCGATCCAACACTTTGATAATGCCATCCACGATATCATCAATATAAGTAAAATCACGGTGATGATTGCCATAATTAAACACATCAATGGGCTTATCTTCAATGATGTTGCGGGTAAAGGTAAACGGCGACATATCGGGTCTGCCCCAAGGCCCATAGACTGTAAAAAAACGTAAGCCTGTGGTTGGCAGTTGATAAAGATGACTGTAAGTATGCGCCATTAGCTCATTGGCTTTTTTACTTGCGGCATACAAAGACACCGGATGATCGACATTATCATGAATCGAAAATGGCATTCGAGTATTCGCACCATAAATGGAACTGGTTGACGCATAAGCCAGATGCTCAACTGCATACAAGCGACTCGCTTCGAGAATGTTCATAAAACCCACGATATTAGAATTGATATACGCATCGGGGTTGGTGATGGAATAGCGAACACCCGCCTGCGCCGCAAGGTGCATCACTTTACTGCATTGCTGTTCGGCAAAGGCTTGTAAAACGGCAACTTTATCGGCGATATCCAACTTAATAAATTTGAAATTCTGGAAATCAGTGAGCCGCCCCAGTCTCGCCAGTTTTAAATTGACATCATAATATTCATTGAGATTATCGATACCTACGATGTCATCACCACGCTCCAATAGCTTAAGAGCCAGAGCTGAGCCGATAAACCCCGCTGCACCGGTTACTATCACCTTCAAACTGTCCTCCTAGCCATATTCGGGGTTGATATTCTAGGTTGATTGGAATTCATAGCGGAATGTTTAATCCATCTAGGTCAAACTTAAGCCAGCAAATTGTCCAAAATCATCATGACAATAAAACCAGCCATTAACGCAAACGTGGCATAACGCGAACGGCCTTTGCTATGGGTTTCAGGAATAATTTCCTCGCTAATCACAAACAACATAGCACCTGCCGCAAAACCCATTGCAATCGGTAAAATAGGCTGAAACACCGTTACCATCGTAATGCCCAGCAAACCACCCACGGGTTCAACCAAGCCAGTCAACGTCGCGATACCCACCGCTCGCCACGGATTGATTCCCAACCCCACTAAAGGCAAAGCCACCGCCAAACCTTCAGGAATATTTTGTAAGGCAATGGCAATCGCAAGCACCACACCATTATTCATATCGCCCGAGCCAAAACTAACCCCAACGGACATCCCTTCTGGGAAATTATGGATAGTGATTGCAATAATAAACAGCCAAATTTTTTGCAAGGAATCCAACTGCTGATCAGAAACGCTATCAAAATGCACATGAGGCAACTGTCGATCAGCAAAATGCAAAAACAATGCACCAATCAACATCCCCAACGAGACGATATAAATGCCATTGCCCGGCCACATTTCATTGGCATAACCTAAGCCAGGCACTAACAAGGAAAAAGCGGTCGCCGCTAACATGACCCCCGCAGCTGCACCTAGCAAGGCATTAAATAGATTATTAGAAATTTCCTTGAAGAATAAAGCGGGCAACGCGCCGACTCCGGTTGCCAAGCCTGCCAAAATACTGGCAAAAAAACCTACCACTACTATTTGACCAAACAATAAATACAAACTGCCAAAGATCACCAGTTGCGACAATAAAAACAGTCCAAAGACCGTAGGCCAACGCTGAATGGGGGGCATTGCCATTAATTTTTGATAATAACGGCTTGATTGCACTCGACCAAGACCATTTTCGAGTTGTTGCATGAAGGTGTTTAACGCATGAGTCGCAAAAGTCATTTGGGTTACCTATTAAATTCAAATAAAAATTACCCGACATTATATCTACCTAAAAGGATGACGCTGTGCTCTTCGACAGGACTATCCTATCGAAGCGGGGCTCAGGGTGGTAACTAAAAGGCGCAGTCATGCAAGGCATCGCGAAAAGGATACTGGCAATAAGAAAGCGAATCAAGACAATAGACCGGAAGGCTTTATTGTTAGTTGTGAGAGGATAAGCGGTTTTAGACACCTGCCCTGATCAATACTTCGGGCAGATTTAAACAGTTACAGCGATTTCAGATGGCGTCGGCAGCTTTTGTTGGATTCAGTAACTTTAGCGTAGGGTGCATAAGCGATAGCGCCTCTAAGCACCTTAATAAAGGTTATCGGCGGATGACGCTACGCTTATCCACCCTACGCGGGCTGCTTTTGGTTATATAGCGCCGTTAGGGTGCATATAAACGTTTCGATCGGGGTTGCAAACCCCGACCGGCATTGTAGCGACGATTGATTCTAACTGAGCCGTTTTCAGCAACGGTAATTTTCGTGAGGTAATCAGCGAGTCGTTATAAAGTCTTTCTGTTAGAATAAGTTTAACTCCAAAAATAGGTAAATGGTCATGCAACTGACACTCGAAATTCCAGATCACTTTCTACAAGGACACAATCAAAACCAAACGGCTCAGCAAATCAAGCTTTATGCGGCCTTACTGATGTTTCAATCGGGTCAATTGTCGCGAGGTGCTGCATGTGAATTAGCAGGGGTAGATATATATGATTTTTTTACCGCGTGTAAAATACATCATATCAGTGTGATTAATACGACAGAAGACGAGATAGAAGCTGACGTATTACGTTTCCAGCAACGGTTTCATTAATGATAGTCATTGCCGATAGTTCAGCATTAGTTGCTTTATCAATTTGCGAATGCTTACCTATTTTAGATACGTTGTTTACAGAGGTTAAAGTTCCTCAAGAGGTCTATGATGAAGTTTGCATTGCAGGTAAGCCCGAGTCGCAAGTTTTGTCAGCTTATCTTCAAGGAAAG
>CAJAVP010000093.1 GCA_903945375.1 uncultured Methylococcaceae bacterium
CTATGGCGGTTTCGCGCAGCAAACCGCCATCTACTCATTAAAACGTCAAAATCTCTTCGCCATTACTGACCAAAACCACATCCGCAGGCCGTGCCGCAAACAAGCCGACGCAAACCACGCCGGTAATGTTATTGATAATTTGCTCCAGTTTAATTGGCTCGATGATGTTCAGGTTATGCACATCTAAAATATGATTATGGTTATCGGTGACACAGTTTTCACGCCATACCGGTTGACCGCCTAATTTCACCAATTCTCTGGCGACATAGCTTCTTGCCATTGGAATAACTTCAATGGGTAACGGGAATGCGCCTAGTACATCAACGCGCTTAGAGCCATCGGCGATACAAACAAACTGCTTGCTGGCCGCTGCGATGATTTTTTCGCGGGTCAATGCTGCACCGCCGCCTTTAATCAGTTGTTTGAGTGGATTAATCTCATCCGCACCATCGACATAAACCTCTAGGGTGCCGACCGCGTTTAAGTCCAGCACGGGGATACCGACTTTTCTTAGGTGTTCTGAGCTGGCTTCTGAGCTAGAGACTGCGCCTTCAATATCGGCTTTAAAATCTGCCAAATAATCAATAAAGTGGCGGACAGTAGAGCCGGTGCCTATGCCGATAATACCTACGCCTTTGACATAAGGCAGGGCGGCATGAGCTACTTTTTGTTTCAATTCGTCTTGCGTCATCATAAAGTTTTCCTTGTTAACAGTGTTGTGAATAAACGGTGTGCGATAATAGCCTAGATACCGATATTCTTCAGCCGATTTTTAACCATGCCTCAAAAATATATAGAAAAAATATTACGCGCCAAAGTTTATGATGTGGCGATTGAAACCCCTCTGGACTTTGCGCCACTACTTTCAGAACGCTTAAATAATAACGTGTTGTTGAAACGGGAAGATTTACAGTCCGTTTTTTCATTTAAATTGCGCGGTGCCTATAACAAAATGGCGACACTAGATAGCGATGCACGCGCGTTGGGTGTCATTGCCGCTTCAGCGGGTAATCATGCACAAGGCGTGGCATTAGCCGCTAAGCGATTGAATATCAAAGCCTTAATTGTCATGCCAACCACCACACCCGAAATCAAGATAAAATCGGTTAAAAGCATGGGCGCAGAAATTGTCTTGTTTGGTGATTCGTATAGTGAGGCATATGACCATGCCCACGAATTAGCATCTCACAATAATTTAGTCTTTGTGCATCCCTACGATGATGCGGAGGTCATTGCCGGACAAGGCACGGTCGCGATGGAAATTTTGCGCCAGCAAACCGGCGATTTAGACGCGATTTTTGTGCCCGTTGGTGGCGGTGGTTTAATTGCCGGTATTGCCGTGTATTGCAAATTTGTACGCCCTGAGATCAAAATCATTGGCGTAGAACCTGATGATGCCGATTGTCTTAACCGTGCATTACAAGCGGGCAGTCGCGTCGTGCTAGAACAAGTGGGTTTGTTTGCAGATGGCGTGGCGGTGAAACAAATCGGTGCGGAGCCGTTCCATTTAGCTCAACGCTATGTCGATGAAGTGATTACCGTCACTACCGATGAAATCTGTGCAGCGATTAAAGATATTTTTGATGATACGCGCTCGATTGCCGAACCTGCTGGCGCTTTGGCAACAGCGGGCTTAAAAAAATATGTAGAACGCGAAAACGTGCGAAATCAGACGTTGATTGCTATCGACAGTGGGGCGAATATCAATTTTGACCGCTTGCGTTATGTCGCGGAACGGGCGCAAGTGGGCGAACATCGAGAAATTTTATTGGCGGTGAGCATTCCCGAAACACCTGGGAGTTTTTTAAAATTCTGTACGTTATTAGGTGGGCGCAGTATCACAGAGTTTAATTATCGCTATTTTAACGCGCAAATGGCGCAGGTGTTTGTCGGCATCTCCAGCAGTGGTCTCGAATCCGATCGCGCCGCCATGATCACGCATCTTAAGCAACACGGTTTCACCGTGACCGATATGACAGCAAATGAATTGGCCAAGGAACATGTGCGCTACATGGTCGGCGGTCATGCGCCTTGTGAGTTGAACGAAATTATTTACAGCATTGAATTTCCAGAGCGACCTGGCGCGTTATTAAAGTTTTTAACTGAGCTGGGGGGACGTTGGAATATCAGCTTGTTTCATTACCGCAATCACGGCGCAGCATTTGGCAAGGTGTTGATGGGGCTACAAATGTCCAAAAGCGAACAGCCGTCGTTTGAGCTCTGTTTGCATGAGTCGGGCTTTGTTTATGCGGAACAAACCACAAACCCAGCTTACCGATTATTTTCAGGCGGTAAATGCGCTTAATCCCCGCGCGTATCAATCGGTTTGACAATTTTCAAAAGCGTGACTAAATGAGAGTTAGCGAGTTGATTTTTATCAAGCCCATTGTCACTAAAATCGTCGGGGAAACCATGCGCCACCCAACCCATTATTTAACCGAGCCTTTTGAAAATGCCACCGTAGCTGTGCTTAACGGATTTGACCGTGATGTCGAACGGGGCGAAGACAGACTTATGCTGGGATTAGGCATTGTCTTGCTGTCTTCAACATTTGCGCCCGTAGCACCACCCAGCGTATTGCTGCCTTTAGTGGCCTTAACGTTTGCTATTTCTGCCAGCGTGGCACGGCGTAATTATCACGCCATGCAGCGCAAGCTGATCGCCTCACTCGGTCAGCTTGAACGTTATGAACAAGGGCTATTTCAACCTATCACATCAGTATTTCATGACTACCCCATGCCGCCGTTAAGCGATTCCTTTAATTTGCTCAAAAACGGCAAACGAACCTTGAATTGTCTTTTAGCAGGGGTGTTAATTAACCCGTTCTGGATGCCCATCTGCTATTTTATGTTGATGCAAATTCGTGAAGAGAAGAATTTGATATTGCTCAATCAAGCAGTTATGGAAGTTGAACGCAGGCTGGACACGTATTTATCAAAATATCCTCCTATTGATAAAACTGGAAATTGAATACTTATATTGGCGCATGACTAACTGTGTTAGTAAAAAAGACAACCCACCTTAAGTGAGAAGCTCTAATTTTATGCAGAATTTACTCACAACTCATTGATTTAAAAAATACTATTTATCAAACAGATGTTCAAAATACCTAATGCGTGCGTTTGCTTCGACTGTTGACAGGGGATGCTGGTGTTTATGTTCAAGAGACTTGAAACCAAATGAGAAGTGCTGTGCAAAACTGTAGAAGATATTTTCTGATGGCTTAGGTGTTAGAATGAAGATTGCTTTATCACCTTAACCAAACTATTTATTTATGCCAAATAATCTCGAAGTGAAAGCCCGATTAATCGGTGTTATTTTTTTGTTGTTACTCGGCGCTTGGGTACTGCATAATTTTTTACCCTTATTGGCTTGGGCTGTGGTGTTGGCGATTACCACGTGGCCGATTTACAGACGCTTGCTAATTCGTAAAGAATTACATGGCAAAGTCACTTGGGGAGCCGTTATTTTAACCCTGTTGATTGGCACTATTATTCTTGCGCCGTTGGGTTATGGTTTGGGACGTTTGTTGGATGATGCCGATTCGTTAGGGCTCTTATTAACTGAGGCTCAGTCTACGGGTATTCCGCCACCTTCTTGGCTGGAGACGCTACCAATGATCGGTGAGTGGGCAAAATCAAGCTGGATTAATGCGTTGGGTAGCGCAGAGGCGGCTAAATCCACATTGCATTGGTTAGGTAGTGGCGGGGTTGTGAGCTATACCAAAGATTTTGCGAGTCAGTTACTCAATCGCTTGATTAGTTTTTTAATGATTTTATTGCTGCTGCTGTTTGTTTATCAGCATGGTGAGCATTTAAGTCGGCAAGTCTTAGCGAGCAGTCGAAAATTATTTGGCGAAGTCGGGGTGCGTTATATGCTCCATGCCACCGCGGCTGTTCGTGCCACAGTGAATGGGATGGTTTTGGTCGGGCTGGGTAAAGGCTTACTGCTGGGTGCTGGTTATGCATTCGCGGGCATTAGTCATCCGGCTATTTTGGGTGCCTTAACGGGTATTTTTGCCATGATTCCCTTTGCGGCTAAGTTGATTTTTGGTGCGTGTTCTATGGTGTTGGTTGCTCAAGGGCAAATGATTGCAGCCATTAGCTTGTTTACTTATGGCATGGTGTTGACGTTAATTGCGGATAATTATGTGCGTCCTGCACTCATCGGCGGTGCGGTTAAATTACCCTTTATCTGGACTCTATTAGGGATTTTTGGCGGTATGGAAACATTTGGTTTGTTGGGTTTGTTTTTAGGGCCAACACTCATGGCGGTATTAATGTCAATTTGGCGAGATTGGATTGACGATATAAACTGTAAAACGAGTGCCGACGAATAAATACTTACACCTCAGTCCTATCAACAATCTCTTGGAAACTTGACCATGCACGCTGAGCTTTTACAAAATTTACAGCATCATCATGATTTTGTCACAATAAATAAAAAAGGTGAGCGTCGTACGCGACAGGTTTTAGTGCTGACTTTTTTGATGATGGCTTTGGAAATTGCCGCCGGAATTGTGTTTGGCTCTATGGCGTTGCTTGCTGATGGTTGGCATATGGCTACACATGTTGCTGCATTTATGATTGCCTTGTTTGCTTATCGGTATTCTCGCATTCATGCTCATGATCAGACCTTTGCTTTTAGCCCAGGGAAAGTAGGTGTTTTAGGAGGCTTTGCCAGTTCCGTCGCATTGGGCGTGGTGGCCTTGATGATGTTACTAGAATCCGGTGAACGTTTGCTAAAACCCACTGAAATTCATTTTGATGAGGCTATTATGGTGGCCTGTCTAGGCTTATTTATTAATGTGATTTGCGCCTTATTATTAAGGGAGCATGACCATCACCACCATCATGAGCACGACCACAAACATCATCATGATCATAATCTTAAAGCCGCTTATGCCCATGTGGTAGCGGATGCTTTAACGTCCATTTTGGCGATCATTGCCTTAACGACTGGTAAATATTATGGCTGGACGATACTCGATCCCATCATGGGCATAGTCGGGTCATTGATCATTATGCGCTGGTCTTATGTATTGATGCGAGACACTAGCCCGATGTTGGTGGATGAGAGTATCGCGGTGCACTATAAAACGATTATTAGTGAACAAATTGAAAATGATGCAGATAATCGCATTGCTGATCTACATGTTTGGCGAGTAGGGCCTGGTCATTTTGCGGTGATTCTTTCTTTGGTTTCACATACCCCTAAAGCGCCGAGTTACTATAAAGAGTTATTAAACAATATTCATGCGTTCGAAGGCGCGAACAAGCTGTCTCATATCACGGTTGAAGTAAATCAATGCCAGGATATTGAATGTTTAAGTGGCGGAAACCAAAGCAAATTAGCAAACTAACAGACAATAAAAAGCCCGCATAAAGCGGGCGTGTCTGGTCTTTATTATTGTTATTATTTAGTTATACAAATTTGATACAACCTAACCTGACGAAAGTGCGTATTTTATTATTGTTATCATTGAGCCTAAGGCTCATCCTCCCCCTTTTTAACCTACTTTAAAGCAGGCCATCTCTCAAAAGGTGGTGCATTGTATCGTGTCATTCCCAGTCTGTCTACAAAATGAATACAGATTGTCTACTAAAATGACAATATTTTAAAAAATTAGTAATAAATATAAATTGTTAGCACTGCGATAGGAACACCAAAAACAAGCTGATCAGGGTTACTATGGCCTTAGAGACAGCGGAAGAATTATGAAAAACGTCCTTAAAACTAACGTAATTTTTTAAGTCTTTGATTTTGAGTTATGTGGGAGAGGCTTTAGCCTCTCCCACATAACTACTTTCACAGTCCCCTTATCGATTGCGCCTTTCTTCTTGCTCTTGGGTCAAGAAAAAATTGAGTCGTTCATTGAGGATTGAAGAAACAAAAAAATTCAGGCCTTTAGATTTTTGCGCCAGCTTAATTTGCAAAATAGCTTCTTGGGTTTGACCACTGGCATAATAATATTCGGCCAGATAGCGGTGTGATTCGGCTGGTTGATTGAGGGCGCTGTAAATGTGAGCCAACATTTCCCAATAAATAGGCGTTTTTTGACTATTTGGACTTAAGGACATCAAGGTTTCTTTGGCTTGTTCCGGCTTATTGACTTTTAACAAGCAACCGACAAATTCCAGCTTAATCGCCTCATTTTCAGGATAAATATCCATTAATTTTTTATAACGATTTAGCGCCGTGCTGTAATCGCGTGAATCTAACGCGGTGCGGGCTAATGCAGAGGCAAAATGGGCTTGATTAGGGAATGCTTTGGTCAATTGCTGAAATAGAACTTCCGCATCATTGAATTGTTGTGCTTTAAGCGCGACTAGACCCACGCCATAACGTGCAACGACACGTTGATCGTCTGTCCCTTGATTGAGTCTGGATTGAAAGTATTTAGCCGTTTCTGCGTCGTTGGTGCTGGTTAATGCACGTATTTTTGCTTTGGTTAATTGGTAACTGAATGAATCGGGGTATTGTTTATAAGGATAGGTTTCAGCGCGTCCGCGTGTGTCAGAAATACGCGAGGCGGTAACGGGGTGAGTACGTAAAAATTCAGGGATATTTTGACCGTAATAGCGCGTCGATTGCTGGAGTCGCTCAAAGAAGGTCGGCATACTGCGCGGATCAAATTGCGAGTTAGCCAGCGTTTGCATACCGACTCGATCAGCTTCTTCTTCATTTTCTCGGGTAAAGTTAATTTGAAATTGGACACTACCTGCTTGAATCGCCATGATGGCGGCTTGTCCCATTGCAGGCGATTGCGTCCCTAATAAAATTGCGGCGAGAGTTGCGGCCATCGTTGGGATAGACAAACGCCCTGCCGCTTCGGCAGCACGGAAAAGATGCCGCTGGGTGACGTGACCTATTTCGTGCGCGATAACCGATGCCAGTTCGCTCTCGGCTTCGGTCATTAACATCAAACCGGAATTTACGCCAATGTAACCACCGGGACCTGCAAACGCATTGATGTCATTTTCTAGTACGACAAAAAAGTGAAAGGGATGTCCTGGCACATCGCTATTAATCGCCAGTTTTTGACCCAGGGTTTGAATATATTGTTGAATTTCGGCGTCTTGGTTAATGACAATTTGCGAATGCAAGCTGCGAAAAAAAGCCTCGCCAAAGGCTTTTTCTTCTTCAGGTGTCATCAATGTGCCGGAGGAGTCACCCATATCAGGTAATTCAATTTTCGTTATTTCTTCCGCATGTTGTGGCAGCGGCAATAGGCCTACAATTAAAGCCAGTGCAAGAGTCACCTGCTTTGCTGTTTTGGGTATACGAGCAAACATCAGCGTGCTTAGTGATGAGCCTGACTTAACGCGGCTAAGAGACTGTCATAATTTGGCTCTTCTGATAACTCAGCAACCAATTCGTGGTATATCACCTTATCGTGTTCATCAACGACCAGCACGGCGCGAGCGGTTAAACCAGCTAATGGGCCATCAACGAGCTTGACCCCGTAATCATCAGCAAAACCGGAGCGAAAACACGATAAGGCAATGATGTCGCTTAAGTCTTCCGTTTCACAAAATCGACATTGTGCAAACGGCAAGTCGGCAGAAATAACGAAGACAACGGTGTTCACCAAATGCGAAGCTTTTTGATTGAATTTGCGACTAGACGCGGCACAAATAGGCGTGTCTAAACTGGGCACAATGCTCAAGATTTTTCGCTTGCCGACAAAGGTAGACAAGCGGATAGTCTCCATTTGTTGATTGACTAATTCAAAGTCTGGCGCGATTTCCCCTACAGCAGGAAGATCACCGGAGGTGTGAAGTGGTTTGCCTTGAAAGTGAATGTTTGCCATGATGGAATCCTAAAGCGATTGTTATTTTTTCTGGTTTTTTACTCGTTTTATTAAGCGTGCGCGTTTCTTTTCTTGCCAATCGGTCAGTTTGTTTTTCTTACCCTGAAACGGGTTTACGGTAGATTTAAATTCCAAACGAATGGGAGTCCCGGTCAAATTTAAGCGTTCACGGTAATAGTTGGTTAAATAACGTTTGTAAGAAATGGGCAGAGCATCAGTTTGTACACCATGAATAATGACAATCGGCGGATTGCGTCCACCTTGATGCGCATATTTGAGTTTAATACGGCGGTTATTGATTAATGGTGGTTGGTGAGCATCGGTGGCTTCTTTTAGAATGCGTGTTAATACCGGTGTCGACATATTAATCATCGCGCTATCGTAAAGCGTGTGGACGACCTCAAATAATTTACCAACGCCACTGCCATGTAGGGCTGAAATAGGATGTTTTTCAGCAAACTCAAGAAACGATAGTTTGACATCCAACTGTCGTTTTACCGTTTCTTTTTGTTCAATACTTAGACCATCCCATTTATTCAGACCAATAATTAGCGCCCTACCGGCTTCAATGACCAAGCCTAATAAATGAGCATCCTGATCGGTAATCCCTTCACTCGCATCAACCAGATAAATCACCACATGCGCTTTTTCAATGGCTTGTAAGGATTTAATGACACTGAATTTTTCAATGGTTTCTGCAATTTTTGAGCGACGCCGCATTCCGGCCGTATCAATCAAAGTAAATTGTTTGCCGTTACGTTCAAAAGGAATGTAAATACTGTCTCGTGTGGTACCCGGCTCATCAAAAACGATGACGCGCTCTTCGCCCAATAATCGATTGACCAAGGTGGATTTGCCCACATTAGGGCGACCCACAACGGCAATACCAATCCCTTTACGTTCACCGTCATCATCAATTAAGTCGGCGGCGGCGGGTAATAAGCCATTCACTTTTTCTAAT
Source organism: uncultured Methylococcaceae bacterium (assembly GCA_903945375.1). Lineage (GTDB taxonomy): Bacteria > Pseudomonadota > Gammaproteobacteria > Methylococcales > Methylomonadaceae > Methylovulum. Next base: position 8,775 of record CAJAVP010000093.1, read on the forward strand.
AATTCAGGAACGCCACGACCATGCGATGCCGCCAGCTGCATGGGCTCGCCGAGTGCTAACGCATAGAAGTCGTTTGAGGCTAGATTGGCATCAATGCCATCCACTTTGTTGGTCACGAGGATAATGGGTTTATCCAGTTTTCTTAAGCTGTCTGCGATTACGCGATCTGATGCGCTCAGACCCTCGCGAGCATCCACCATAAAAATAACAATATCCGCTTCTTGTAGGGCGATCTGCACCTGTTTTCTGGAAATGCTATCAATGCCCTCGGCATCATCGGCAATACCACCGGTATCGACAACTAAACAAGGACGAATGCCGTGTTTCACGCGACCGTATTGGCGATCACGGGTTAGGCCTGGGAAATCAGCAACCAAGGCTTCACGACTGCGTGTTAAGTAATTGAATAACGTAGATTTACCTACGTTAGGTCGCCCGACTAGAGCTATTACGGGTAACATTAATGCACCGTCAATGCGGCAATCGTGCCGTCTTTTGTATAAACGTATACGGTATTTTCTACCACGATAGGTTTAGTTTCGATGGGACTACTACTAATTTGTACGCGAGCCATTTGTCTTCCGTCTGTTGTGTTTAACCAATGCACATAACCTTCAAAATCACCGACTACGACATAATTATCATAGGCGGCAGGCGCGGATAGATTACGTTGATGCAAGTCTTGTTGTTTCCATAATGAGGAACCCGTACGTTGATCTAATTGCCATAAGTCGCTATCAGAATCAGATAGGTACAAATAACGCCAGTCATTGCTTAAGCCGGTATGAGAAGAGATGTTTTCGTTGCGCCAGAGGATTTCACCATCGATGGCGGAGACAGCACTGACCCCCCCTTGGAAGCTCGCGGTATAAATCACACCAGCGGCTTCTATGGGATCAACATCTAAATCAACCAAGCGTTCTACCTCGGAGCGACCTTTGGGCATAGCAACATTGGTTTCCCACGCAAATTTGCCATCATTTAAACGCAGTGCCGCCAATTTGCCATTGTCATAACCACCTATGACATTACCATCGACGATAACCGGTGTACCCGTGCCTCGAATACTTAGTGCCGGGACGCTAATCTCGTAGCTCCACAGTTTTGCACCCGTTTTTTCATTTAAGCCATTTACCGCGCCATCACCGGTACGCACTACCACCACACCATTGGCAATGACGGGAACGGATAAGACTTCGCTGGAGACTTTAGTCCGCCATAACTGCTCGCCAGTATCTACGTTTAGTGCGATAACTTCGGCATCACTACTGCCTAAGACAACCGTGCCATCACCTATTCCAGGGCCGCCAGAAAACGCCATCTCGGTGTCTTTTTCCCAAAGCCGGTTGCCGGTTTTTAAATCAAGAGCTTTGACCAAGCCTTTACGATCGGCGGCGAGAATTTTTCCGTTCCCTATTGCCGCTACAAGATTAAGTGATTGTTCAGCAGAACCGACACCTACCGATTCTTTCCAGAGCACTTCAATTTTTAATTCGGACGTGTAGTCAATCAAGGCTTTAGGCGGATCCGTATTATCGGCACCTCCGCTAAAGTAATCGGATATTCCTGAAAATGTCTCGCTAACGCCCTCAACAGCAGCGCAGCCAGTCAAACTTAAGCAAAGTAATAAGAGCGATAATCGGCGCATTATTTTTTAGTTTCAACCTTTTCTGGTAGAGTCAAATCGTCAATTTTCATGGCTAACAACGGAGATTGCAGGCCATTTCTCAAGGCACTTTGGTAGGAAGTGCGGGCTTGATCGGGACGGTCTAAGGCGAGATATAAATCCCCTGTCAATTCATCGTATTCGCCGGAAAAACTAGCCGTGCTGGCGGGATCAATGGCATTGATAACGGCTAAGCCTTGTTCGTATTCTTTATTAGCCATCATCAGACGAACCCGGCGGATGGTGGCGATATTGCGAATTTCTTTATCAGAATCCGCCGCCACTTGTTCCAGCAGGACTTTTGCCCCAGTGATATCGCCCTGCATGGCTTTAATTTTGGCTTCCATCAGGCCGCTATAGCCAGCGTAGTCGGTGTTTTTAAACTCCGCTCTTAGTTTCTCTGCCAACTTTTGTACGCTGTCTGCATTATTCGCTTCAGCGGCTTTCAATAGTTGTGAGTATAAGGCGGATGCTTGATTAGCTTGATCTTTTTGATAATCTTGCCAAAAATTCCAGCCAAAGATAAGCGCAATACCCAAGCCTAAACCGATGACGGCGGACTGACTGTTTTCTTTCCACCACGCTTTTAACGCGGCAACTTGTTCTTCTTCTGTTTCGTAAATTTCCACTGTATTACTCTTGTTTGGTTTTAAATCTAAAGACTATTGACGGGATAGCAAATAGTCTTGGAAAAAGGCAATCGCCTGAGATTCCGATAAGACGTGTTGGCCTTGGCTATCGCGCAAGGACTTGATACTCACTTCAGCGCGATTGACTTCATCATCGCCTAAAATAATAGCGAAATCTGCACCACTTTTATCGGCTTTTTTAAATTGGCTTTTAAAACTGCCACCTTCCATATTGAGTTGCAGTTTCAGTGTGGGTAAGGCTTCTCTGAGTTGCTCGGCAAAACGTAAACCGTGTTGTTCTGCATTAAGCCCCACGCGCACCATATAAACATCAACGGGCTTTGCGGTTTGAATAGACGATTGAGTTTCCATTAACGCAAGTAGTCGCTCCATTCCCATCGCAAAACCAGCAGCATGACTGGCCTTGCCGCCCAATTGTTCGATAAGTGTGTCATAACGACCGCCCGCACAAACAGTGCCCTGCGCTCCTAAGGCATCCGTCACCCATTCAAAGACGGTTTTGCTGTAATAATCAAGCCCACGGACGAGACGGGGGTTAATGTCATAGCTAACACCTAATTGCTCAAGCCGCGTGGTTATGGCATTGAAATGTTGACGACTATCTTCACCCAGATAGCTCATTAATTCCGGTGCTTGATCAATCAGCTCGCGCATTGCTGGATTTTTGCTGTCTAAAATCCGCAGTGGATTGGTTTGTAAGCGGCGTAAGCTGTCTTCATCGAGTTGCTCGGGGTGCGCTTGAAAATACTGTACTAAATTATCACGATAAACCAAACGCTCGGCAATCGTTCCTAAGGAGTTGATTTGCAATTTGACTTGCTCACGGACACCTAATCGCCGCCATAAACGTTCCATTATCAGTAATAATTCCGTATCAATCTCAGGGCCTGCCATACCATAGGTTTCAACACCCAATTGGATAAACTGCCGATAGCGACCTTTTTGGGGGCGCTCATGGCGATACATAGGCCCGTAATACCATAAGCGATGTGCCTGACCATTCAGCAAGCCGTGTTCAAGACAGGCTCTAAGGCAGCCGGCGGTGCCTTCTGGACGCAAAGTTAAGGAGTCACCGTTGCGATCGTCAAAGGTGTACATTTCTTTTTCGACAATATCCGTCACTTCGCCGATGGAACGTTTGAATAGCTCAGTTTTTTCGACGATAGGTAACCGGATTTCTTGATAGCCGTAGCTGCCAAGCACTTCTCGGATAATGTTTTCGGCATACTGCCATAGCGGAGTTTGTTCGGGTAGCACATCGTGCATCCCGCGTATTGCTTGAATTAAGTTGGCCATATTATTCGCCCGTTAGGGGCTGTTTAGATTTTTTGCTTGCTCTGATAAGGGAAATTTTTCCAGTAGCAGGTTTTGATATTCTTTAGCGAGTCCCGCATTACCTAAAGCCCGTTCTGTTTGCATACCATACCACAAGGATTCTGAAGTATGCTCGGCGACACCGAGATAACGTTGCAAATAAGCTTTAGCTGGCCAAAACTCACCGTTTTGGTAGCTCAGTTTTTGCATTTCCAACAACGCCGGTGCATAGCTAGTATTCGCCAGTAAGGCTTGTTTAAAATACGCTTTCGCACGTTGCTGCTGCCCTAAACCCAATTCACATAGACCGGCATTGGTGAGAGCAAACCATTGTCTATCATTGAGTAAATTGGCAATCGCACGATTCAGCAGAGCCAAACCTGGGTTAAACTGTTTTTGCTCACACAAAAAATGCCCATAATTATTTTGCACACCTAAGTCATCGGGGGCAATACTTAAGGCAGATTCATAATGCGCTCTGGCTTCTGGGAATTTTTCGATTTTTTCATATAAATGCGCGAGGACATTATGGGCTTGCGCGTTATTGGGTTCTTCGTGCAGCGATTTTTCCAGATTTTCTTTAGCCACCTCTAAGCGATTCATGCTCAGATAGCGGATGCCCAGTTGTAAATAAATGTCCGCGCGGTTATCGTCTTTTTGCTCAGCCCATGAGCCACAGCCCAACAAGCTCGTAGACAGCAGGATAAGACTTGCTTGCGTGATCAGTTTAAGCAACATGGTGCGTTTCCATTAATTTCAAATGGCGACGACTCTTATCCTTAACTTGTCCTACCAATTGCCCGCAAGCGGCATCAATATCCTCGCCGCGTGTTTTTCGGATGGTCGTCACAATGCCCGCTTCATTTAACAGTGTTTTAAATTGGTGGATACGATTGTTGCTCGAGCAGCGATAAACTGACGAGGGAAACGGATTAAATGGTATTAAATTAATTTTTGCCGGAACGGTGGCGAGTAATTCTACTAAGCCGTGTGCATCGTCAAGTGAGTCATTGATACCCTCTAGCATAACGTATTCAAAAGTAACCGTACGACGTGGCGCGAGCTTGGCATTTTCACGGCAGGCCTCCATCAATTCATGTAACGGGTATTTTTTGTTGATTGGCACGAGCACATCACGCAATTCGTCGGTAACCGCATGTAAAGATACCGCTAAGCTGACATCACAGACATCGGTTAAACGGTACATTGCCGGTACGACGCCAGAGGTACTGATGGTGACTCGACGTTTGGATAAGCCATAAGCAAAATCATCCATCATCAAATTCATGGCGGCAACGACATTATCGAAATTCAACAGCGGCTCGCCCATGCCCATCATCACGACATTGGTAATTTTAGCTGAATCGCCGAGCTGGTTTTGCGCGACATAAAGTTGTCCGATAATCTCAGAAGTCGCTAAATTGCGATTAAAGCCTTGTTGCGCGGTTGAGCAAAACGTACACGCTAAGGCACAACCAACTTGCGAGGAGACGCAAAGTGTTCCCCGTCCTTCTTCAGGAATAAAGACTGTTTCAATGCGATTACCACATTGCGTTTGTAATGCCCACTTACGCACCCCATCACTGGCGAGCTGCTCGACAGCAATCTCGGGCGTTTCAATACAACAATGTTCTGTGAGATAACGGCGTAAGGACTTGCTTAAATTGCTCATAAGGTCAAAGTCTTGGACGTTTTCCTGATAAATCCATTTAAGCAACTGAGTCGCCCGAAACGGCTTTTCACCTAAATCGACAAAAAAGGCCGCAAGACCTTTTCTGTCGAAATCGAGCAAATTGATTTTCTTGGGATTAGCGGGTTCTGGCACAGAGTTCATCATCTGAGAAGAAGAAACTGATTTCTCTGGCGGCAGTAGCTAGCGCATCAGAACCATGAACGGCATTCTCGTCAATGCTATTGGCAAAATCAGCGCGAATAGTACCTGCTGCTGCTTCTTTTGGATTGGTTGCGCCCATAATTTCACGGTGTTTAGCCACCGCATTTTCACCTTCCAGCACTTGCATAATCACTGGGCCTGAAATCATAAAGGCAATTAAATCATTGAAAAAACCACGCTCGCTATGCTCCGCATAAAAGCCTTCGGCTTGTTCTTTACTCAGATGCAGCATTTTAGCAGCGACGATAGATAAGCCATTTTTTTCAAAGCGGCTGTAAATGTCACCGATGATATTTTTAGCAACTGCATCAGGTTTAATGATTGAAAAGGTACGTTCGATTGCCATGATTTGAGTAAACTCCTTAAAAGTAAAAAATTGAGTGATGATTATAACTGATTAACTGACCAACCGTGGTAGCTTGTGCCGTTTGCGTGTCAATTTTCACGCATTAGGATTATCCCTAATGTGCTTTAAGGCAAATTATCAAGGTGTTCGCCTTCCTTAACGGGTGGCATCAAGTCCGCCGGACTTACGCCTAACATTAAAGCAACCGGGCTGGCGATAAAAATGGAGGAATATGTACCAAAGAAAACGCCAAATAATAGCACCACAGAAAAGCCGTGGATGACTTCTCCCCCTAAGAAAAACAGCGACACTAACACTAAAATAACCGTTAATGAGGTCATAATGGTTCGACTGAGCGTAACATTAACCGAAAGATTCATCATCTCTTCGGTGGTCTTATTTCTTAAGGTCAAAAAGCTTTCGCGAATCCGGTCATAGACCACGATGGTATCATTTAAGGAATAGCCAATCAGTGCGAGTACCGCCGCTAACACGGTCAAATCAAATTCCATCCTTAAAATCGAGAAGACCCCCAAGGTGACAATGACATCATGGAAGGTTGCGATGACCGCGCCTAAAGAAAATTTCCATTCAAATCGCCATGCGACATAAATCAAAATGCCGATGGTTGAGTAGAGCAAGGCCAAAAAGCCATCTTGTGTTAAATCGTCGCCGACCTGAGGGCCAACAAACTCAACGCGTCGAAGACTAGCGGGTTCTGCTGTATTGTGGTTAATGGCTTCCAATACGTTGGTACTTAAATCGGCACTGCTGATGCCTTCTTGTAATTTCAACCGAATGAGCACATCTTTTGCCGTGCCAAAATTCTGCACGGTGGCATCTGCAAAGCCGGCTTCATCTAAGGTGCTGCGTAATACGGTTAAGTCGGCGGCCTTTTGATAGCCCACTTCGATTAATGTTCCACCGGTAAAATCAATACCCATTTGTAAGCCATTGACAGCGAGTGAGACGATGGAAGCTAAGGACAAAATGCTAGAAAATATCAACGCAATATTGCGGTTGCCTATAAAATTTATAGTGGTTAATTTCATAATTAGAATTTGAGTAATTTTTACAAAAGATAAAAAACAGTTAGATGACTCTAAAAATAACGTCCATTGATTAAAAAATGGGCGGCAATACTGCCGATGTAGCCCAAGACAATAACGGGCGTCCATTTTAAGTGACTAACAAAAGTATAAACGCCCTTGGTTTGTCCCATTAAGCCTACGCCTGCCGCAGAGCCGACCGATAACATGCTGCCGCCCACACCTGCGGTTAAGGTGACTAAGAGCCATTGACCTTGGGAAATATCCGGTGCCATTGTTAAGACCGCCAGCATAATCGTACCGTTATCAATAAACGCTGAGACAATACCGACCAAAACATTCGCAACCGTAGGATCCATTTCCCCATAGAGATGGGTTGATGCAACACTTAAATAACCGATAAAGCTCAAGCCACCAACGGCAACCATAACGCCGTAAAAAAACAATAAGGTATCCCACTCTAAATTAGCCACTTTATTAAAAACATCAAAGGGTTGATCGGTAGTGATATCTTTTTTCAACAAGACGCCAGGATTATTCATATATTTCATGGGCGCAAAATAATCAATTTTGGCATCCATTGCGTCTATATTCATTTTGCCAGCTGCTGAACCGGTAGGATGCTTGGGCGTTTTTTGCATGTAGTAGCTAAAAAATTTGAGATAGGTTAAGCCCAACATCATGCCGGCAGCTGGCGGTAGACCTAAAAAATTTTCAAAGCACGTCGCGGTGATAATGGTTAAAGCAAACAACACGATAATCACAACACCCCCACGCTTCATAGGTTGAGATTCTTTGACCGGTTCAGGCGTTTCTTTAGGTATAAAAAAATGCATGATCGCAGAGGGTATCGCTAAATTGATAATGGCTGGAATCAATAAGGAAAAGAAATCTTTAAAAGGCACCACGCCTTTTTGCCAAACCAAAAGCGTGGTGATATCACCAAAAGGACTAAATGACCCACCGGCATTAGAGGCAATAACGATGTTGATGCAAGATAAAGTGACAAAGCGTGGACTATTTTTGCCCATAGCTAAAATCACCGATCCCATGAGCAAGGCAGTTGTTAAATTATTGCAAACTGAAGAAATAAAAAACGCTTGGAAGCCAGTGATCCAAAATAATTGGCGATACGTAAAGTGCTTACTGAGCAACCAAACTCGCAAACGCTCAAAAACACTGCGATCTTCCATCGCATTCAGATAGGTCATTGACACCATGATGAACAAAAAGAGCTCCGCATAGGCTTCAAGGCTTGAGCGGAAAGCGAGTCCCGCCTGCTCGCTCATGCCATCGTTGACATAGACTATCGCAATGCAAATCCAAATTAAGCTAGCCGCAAAGACCATTGGCTTAGATTTTCGCAGCTCGGTAATTTCTTCGGTTATCGCCAACAAGTAAGCAACGGCAAATAAAATCAACGCCAAATAACCGACCCAATGATGAGTTAAGTCGATTGGCTTAGTTGCGCCAGCGACCTCATTGGCATCGGCAAGACCCGGCAAGGCAAACAACAGCAGACTTTGGATAATAAACAGCACGGAATATCTAGTCATTAAGAAACCTTAAAAATCACTCAGTAAAATTCTGGGTTGAGATATAACCATCCGTTAAATTGACAGTTTTTCAACCCGACGATCGCCGTATACCCAGTTAATCACCATGCGCGTACCGGTAATGGCAGTAAACATCGAAGACAAGATACCAATAATTAGCGTTACTGCAAATCCTTTAACCGAGCCGGTACCAAAGGCAAACAGCACAATAGCGACAACAAGGTTCGTGACGTGTGAGTCAAGGATAGTGGCAAAGGCTTTTTCATAACCCATAAAAATACTGGTTTGCGGCGAATTGCCATTTCTAATTTCTTCTTTAACACGCTCAAAAATCAACACGTTAGCATCAACTGACATACCTACGGTCAGGATGATACCAGCAATACCCGGCAAGGTCAGCGTAGCTTGGAGTAAAGATAAAATAGCAACCACAATCACCACGTTAAACGCCAGAGCCATATTGGCAATAAGCCCAAAAAGTTTGTAATAAACCGCCATAAACAAAACCACCAAAACAAACCCCACCACAAATGACAAAAAGCCTTTGTTGATGTTGTCTTGACCTAAGCTTGGCCCCACGGTGCGTTCTTCAACAATATCAACCGGTGCGGCCAACGCCCCTGCGCGTAACAATAACGACAAATTACGGGCTTCTTGTGGACTATCCAAACCCGTGGTTTGAAAACGTTTGCTAAATGCCCCTTGAATGGTGGCAACGCTAATAACCTTTTCAACTTTTTCTTTATGACGAACTTTTTCACCATTAACGATACGAGTGTCGATTTTGTATTCAATAAACACCACAGCCATCGGTTTGCCGATATTGGCTTGCGTTAATTTGCCCATTTTGGCAGCACCAACGCCATTTAATGAAATAAACACGGCAGCGCGACCATCTTGATCCATCCCTGAAGACGCATCGACAATTTGATCGCCAGTGACAATAATTTGCCGATTCAGCAAAATAGGCTGACCATTTTTGTCCATGTATAAGCGGCTGCCAACGGGCGGATGTCCTTCTACCGCTTTTTGTAAATCATGCTCAACATCGACTAAGCGATATTCCAAGGTTGCAGTGGTGCCCAAAATTTCTTTTGCTCGCGTGGTATCTTGTACGCCAGGTAATTGCACCATAATGCGATTTTCACCTTGCTGCTGAATGACCGGCTCGGCAACGCCTAATTCATTAACGCGATTGCGTAAAGTAGTCATGTTTTGCGCGACCGCGAATTTCTTAATTTCTTTTTCTTCACGTATCGACAACTTCAACCACACTTCGTCTTGAGCAGGTGGCTCGGTGACTTCCAAGGTTCTAAAATCCTTAGTCAATAACGCCAATAATAGCGCTTTATCCGCCGCTTCTTTCAGCTTGATTTTGATAAAGCCGTTGTCTTTGGCAACGGATTGATAACGCAGTTTTTCATTGCGAAAAGCTAAGCGCAGATCGTCGTTATAACGCTCTTCCGCCTGTTTAACTGCCGCGTCCATATCGACTTCAAGCAAAAAATGGACACCGCCGCGTAAATCCAAACCCAAATACATGGCTTGAGCGCCAACGGCTTGTAACCAAGCCGGTGTGGTGGGCGCTAAGTTTAATGCCACGGTGTAATCGCTACCCAGCGTATCTCTGAGTAAATCTGCAATTTTCAACTGATCGTCCGTATTGCTGAGCCGTGTCAAAATGCGTCCATCTTTAAACTCAAAGGCTTTATTAGTGATACCAGCCGATTGAATCGCGGCTTCAATTTCACTGGCTTTGGCTGGACTTATTTTTTCAGGTTTACTTGAAGACACCTGCACAGAAGGGTCTTCACCGTATAAATTGGGCAATGCGTAAAGTAAAGAGATCATAAAAACGATCAAAACTAAACTATTTTTCCAAAGTGGGAAATGATTTTGCATGTGTTATTCCAACAATATAATCGTGTTGTCGTGTGAACAGCGATTAATAACAGATTAGGGTTTAGCGATATTGACAACTTTTTTAGTTATCGCCTTATAGGTTCCTTTTGGCATCAGAGTTTCAATGCTTTGGCGTTGGACTTGGATAAAGGTATTGTCACAAATCTCAATTTTTAAAAAATTATCATCCATGTCGACGACTTTGCCCAAAATGCCACCTGAGGTAACGACTTCAACGCCTTTGGTCATAGCGGCAATCATTTCTTTTTTCTCTTTGGCGCGTTTAGATTGTGGGCGCAAAAATAAAAAATAGAAAAAAACCAAAATACCCAAGGGGAATAACATCCCTTCAATACCGGGTTGTTGTGCTGCAGGTGCCGCTGCCAGTGCGTCAGAAATAAAAAAACTCATGATTGTCCTCTTTAGTTTAGGGTTCGATAAATAAAAGTGCGCCATTATGCCATAGACCCGACATCTTTTTTCCTACCTATGGAAAAAATTGCGTAATTGTTCAGCCCCATGGACATTAATGCGTCATTCCGGCATGAATTGCCGGAGTCATAGACCGCGTTAGCGAATCCAGAACACAGGGAGCTAGTTATCGCTTGTCATCCGTGGCTTCTGAATCTCGGCACTCGCTGCCGAAATGACGCTATATCTCTTAACTCAAGGAAGCGGCCTGAATGCTTACAAAATTGCTTGAATAAGCTAACAGCCTTCTCAACAGCGAGGCTTATTCCAAGGTAATCCTTGGGTGTTTTGGGTGGGAGGGGTTGTAGTGTTCAATTGTTCGGTCAATTTTAAAAGATTCATGGACATTCAGTGCCGAAGTTTTTACAGCATGTTAGTCCAATATAAAATCGGAAATAAAATTGACCATTTGGCGGTATAGCTGTTAATTTAGACCGCCATTTAGCTTTAATCCTGAAATGGTGTTAATCAAATTAAATAAAATTTCTACTTGTTTAACAGTAGGTTAATAACCTATGGCGTAATCTGGAAACGCATAAGTTATTCGTATTAGGTGTATTTGGGCTAGCGCGTCAAACTTAAATCAATATTCGGATTTTCTTTAATTTTGGTATAACTTATCAATACATTAGCAATTAAAACTACCGATCCACATCATCTTTCTATCTTTTTGTTCGACTCATTCGTAAAAAATTATTCGCCTTATCAACTTTATTTCATTAGGAAAAACGCATGACTATCTTTATCGGAAACAATGACACTGAAAATTTAACCGGTTCTACTGGCGATGACCAAATTAATGGTAATGGCGGTAACGATATCTTAATTGGTGATAGTGGTAATGACACCTTAAATGGTGGTTTAGGCAATGATTCCATGCAAGGTAATGCTGGCGCAGATACTTACCTGATAGCCAAAGCCGATAACCAAGACATTATTTATAACTGGGATGCAGACAACAGCGTCGATACCGTGAAATTCACCAACCTACCATCAACAGGCATCACGGCAGTATTTGGTTTAAACAACGATCTGGTATTGCAGTATGGCTCTGGTGGGCAACTGACGATCAACAACTATTTTTATACCGATGCCAATTACCGTATCGACAAGTTTCAGTTTACCGATAAAGAATGGACTTTGGCGCAACTCGCTAGTCAACATAAAGGAACGGTCAACGCGGACTCGCTGATTGGCTTTAACGGTGTTGTTAATATCATCACCGCATTAGATGGCAATGACAGCCTGTATGGTGGCGATCAAAACGATACCCTAAAC
>CAJAVP010000094.1 GCA_903945375.1 uncultured Methylococcaceae bacterium
CATGGATAAGTTCAAACAGCTTTTTCCGCAGTATCAAGGCTTAAACCTAATGGGAGCAGTAGCTGGAATGGTGGTGCAGGATGAAGCGGCGAAATACGCCTATCGGCGAGGGCTGTTTGTCTTGGCGCAAAGTGGTGATTCCGTGCAGATCCGAAATGATAACAAATTTGTGCCTAAGCAATGGTAGCTGAGCAGTATTACAGTCTGAGTCTGACCCCATTGATTTGCTCGGCTCATATAGGAAAATATAATGTTAGATAACTGGGGTCTGTCCCCTAACGGCCATTTTGCTGGAGCCAAATTAGAACGGAATGATTACAATGGGAAATCAATCGAGTCTGCCCCCTATTATTAATTATGAGTCAATAAATAATGAGTAAAAATCTATATGAAGAAATGAATATTGACACGCCTTTCGCGTTGGGTAACCGAGCTTTTCGAGATGGTCATTATGGATCTGCGATTAAGTTTTACTGGGCCGCCCAACAGGCTACACCTGCTCTTGATAAAATAATCGCTGGTAATTTGGCAATGGCGATGGATAAATTTAGCTCTACGTTTGATCCAAAGTGCTATCTCGAAAAATATCCAGATGTTGCACGAACTGGAATGGATCCACTTGTTCACTATTTAAAATATGGTATAGCAGAAGAGCGTAATCCAAATCCAGAAAATCCGCAGTTTCGCAATCGTCCCAAAGTGTTGATAGCGGACTTTCGATATCCACGCTATGACATGTCTGCCGGTGAGCTCGCCACATACGGCATCATCAAAATGTTCGCTGAACTCGGCTACGACGTCATTTTCATTCCAAAGGAATCGACCGAGCTGGATGATCCTTATATAGCCGCTCTTCGTCGGCTTGGCGTCAAGTGCGAGAAAAATGTTACATATGAAAAATTTAAAGATCTCGTTCTCAACGCTGCTAGGGATATTTCCGTTGCTTATATTTTTCGCCCTGATGTGGCCGAACTCTGTGTGCCATGCATCCGCTCAGTCAATATAGATGCTTTCATTTTCTATCACGCTCCTGATGTCTATTTTAGAAGAGAAAGTGCGCAATACGAGGTTGATGCCAGCGAAAACCGCATTGGAAAAGAACAGTTGGTGATCATCCAGCAACGGGTGCTCGCGGAAATCAACGCAGCAGCGACCTCGGATTACGTTGTTTGCGTGAGCAACGGCGATACAGACGCATTCCGCGAAGCACTAGCAAATCCCAATTTAAACAAGACAGGTGTCGAACCGCCCGGCATATCGACGTTCCCTATCCTGTATCTAAACCGGAAGTTGAATCTGCCTGAGTTTGACCAGACAGATGGCATTTGTTTCATTGGTGGGTCTGAGCACACGCCCAACAGAGATGCAATCAGATGGTTTCTCGAACATGTCTGGGGCGAGTTATTGGGCCAAATACCAAGCATCAAGTTCAGTATCATCGGTCGCACTGACCCGGAGGAGAAATCCTATTACGAGACCTTCTCGAACGTCATCGTAGTTGGTTGGGTGGATTCGATTGAGGAAGCATTGATCAAATTCCGTCTTTCAATAGCGCCGTTACGCTACGGTGCAGGAATCAAGGGCAAAGTTGGTCTCTCGGTCATCTCGGGAGTCCCCTGCATCGCATCGAAAGTTGCCGTCGAGGATATGGGCTTTGTCGTAGGCGAGGAAATCATTGTCGCCGAATCGCCACGGGACTACGTCGAAAGTATTCTGCGGCTCATAAATGATCAAGCATCTTGGGCAAGGATTTCGCGGGCAGGTTCGCGCAAGGCCGAACAGATCTATTCCGAGAATGCCACCTTCAAACGGTTCATTCGAATCCTGAATGAAACTGGCATGCTCGACACACAGTTGTATTCCAACTTCGCCTCTCGCCAGGCAAGCAATAATTCGCCTATCCATTTCCCGGAATCGATTGATTCAAAGAAGATAGACGTGTCGATCGTCATCCCCGGTTTCAATAACGAACACATGACCAAGGCGTGCCTCGCCTCGATCTATTGGTCGCTTCTTCCACATGAAGACTTCAGCGTCGAGGTGATTTATGCGGACGATTGTTCTGACCCCATCGTGGTTTCGTCGATTTCCAAAAAGTTCCCCAATGCTTTAGTGACGCAGACCCAAGAGAACGTCGGCTTTGTTGGCAACTGCAACAACGGAGCGAAGCGTGCCAGCGGTCGCTATGTGGTGTTGATGAACAACGATACCATCGCGCTTCCGGCTTGGCTGTCCGCATTGTTCGAAACGATCGAAGCTGTCGAGGACTGCTATGTCGCTGGCTCAAAGCTCCTCTACCCCGACTCAAGTATTCAGGAAGCTGGTCCAGGCTTGTGGGCAGACGGCCGCTCCTGTATGGTCGGTCGAGGAAAGGGCGGAACAGGCATTGGCAAGAATCTTCCCGAGTACAACTATGTGCGGGAAGTTGACTACATTAGCTTCGCCTCGGTCATCATCAGGAAACCCGTGTGGGACGCATTCGGAGGTCTCAGTACGGAGTACGGTTTCGGATACTTCGACGATTCTGATTTTTGCATGCGTGTTAGGCAATGCGGGGGCATCGTGCTTTACGCACCTGCGTCCGAAGTCGTTCATAACGAGTCCGCCTCGTTCTCTCAACGCAAGATCAAGGTAGCCGCAGGCGAAAAAAGAACGAACAGCGCTATTTTTAGGAGGAAATGGGCGGATGCTCTGATCGACCACCACTTGGTGTATGACAATCCCTCTTGGGACCCCAATTACGGCGAGTCAATCTGCAAAGCCAACGCAGCCCGGCACAACATTCTTGTTGACAGACATGATGCGAAAGATGGAACGGGCAATGTAATTCCATCGCGACGGCACATACTGTATTTTTCGCCCTTTCCTTCTCATCCAGCCAACCATGGTAACCAGACAACTATACAAAAGTTTGGGCAATTCCTGCAGGCGGAAGGTTATGCTGTCCATTTCGTGCTGCTACAAAGCCATATGTACTCACAGAAAGATGCCAGGGATATGGAGTTGGCGTGGGAAAGCTTCGACATAATCAAGCTGCTACATTCCCCCGCCTGCAACGGGGAAACGATTCACTATGACGGCTGGTATGTGCAGGGCATTGGTGAGCAGGTTGCGTACCTATGCTCGAAGTATGGCGTTGATGCTATTATCTGCTCATACATCTTTCAGTCAAGGCTTCTCGACTTTGTGCCAAAATACATACTGAAAATTATCGATACGCATGATAAATTCACCGACCGGTATTCAATTCTTGACAAGCTAGGCAAGCCGAGAGAATTCTTTTCATGCACTCAGTGGGAAGAGGGGATGTATCTGTCGCGTGCCGATGTTGTTCTTGCACGCCGTGACGAAGAGGCCGCATACTTCGATTCAATTTCGACGGCTATAACGTATACCGTTCCACATATCGAAGAACGGGCATATTTGGAAAAGGGCAATGAACCACTCTCTATCATCGGCATGGTCGCAAGTTGCAACCTTATCAATTTGGATATCGTGGTTACGTTCCTCGATGAATTGATTCGACAAAAGCATAACAATTGGGGGTTCAAGATACAGATTGCCGGGGAGGTCAAATCCCTTCTCAAATTAAATGATCCGCAGCAGGCACGCGTGGCATCGCACCCTTTGGTACACTTTCTTGGTTTCGTAGAAGAGATTCGCGATTTTTACGCTAGTGTGGACATGATAGTTTGTCCCATCATGTCCGGCACTGGCATCAACGTCAAAACTATTCAGGCTCTCGCCTACGGTATGCCGGTTATCGCGACGCAACATGCAAGCAAGGGCGTGCCAACCCAGTATCCTGATCATCTGTTAATGGATGTTCCGACATTGGTTGGTCACCTACTCTCGAAGCGGTTCGAAGCCGTTGACCTTGCTAAGTTAGCCGAGCACTCCCGGAAGGTCTACGAAAACTATATCGATGTAGGCCGCGAAAATTTCAGGCAGGCGTTGCGGTTAGACCAACCGGGAATACGCAAGGGTGTCGGGAAGATCAAGCTTACCGGGCTAGTCGACTGTTTCTCTCGGAAGTCAAGAACTAGCGCTCACGCAAGAACTCGAAAACAAAAACTCAGGTTGTGCGCTGTCGTCAGTCATCTGGATGACTTTGGCCCAAGAGTGATCGACTTTATTGAAGGTCTGGTTAACATCCAGGCCGATGGCGGCATCGGATTTTGGTTCAGGTTCAAATATCCGATTGCCGTCCCTGGCGAGTGCATTCTGCAAATTGGCGGCAAACCTTATAAGTTGAACAAGTCCGGTGACGAACTATTGCTGACTATATCACTACCATTGGAAGTGTTTTCACAGCCGGGCACGCTTGATTTCGAGCTGGATGTGCGTGACGACTGGGTGATGCAAACCAGCTGTGAAGATAATGTTAGGCTTTGCACGGTGACGGTGGTGCGCTAATGGTGAGTGTTAAAAACAAATATAAAGTAAAAGAGGGATTAAATGTTGAGAATTGTTCGTAGCCGGGCACCGCTTCGACTGGGATTTGGTGGGGGTGGTACTGATGTCGCGCCGTATTGCGATCAATATGGAGGCTTCGTCTTGAATGCCACTATTGACCTCTATGCTAACTGTACAATTGCATACGATGACACGGCGGACGATCTTCGTTTTGAAGCGATGGATCTGAAACTGCTTGATGAACCACTTTTTGAGCCATTCCTGAACCTGGATGGGCCATTGAAATTGCACCGCGCTATTTATAATCGCGTAGTATCCGACTTCAATGACGGAAAGCCGATTGCCGTTCACGTATCGACTTGGTCGGATGCACCCCCTGGTTCGGGCTTGGGTACGTCGTCGACCCTTGTTGTTGCGATGTTGTCGGCCTATAAGGAACTGCTGGGTTTGCCGCTCGGCGAATACGACATCGCTCATTTAGCATACGAAATCGAGCGCATCGACTGTGGTCTGTCAGGCGGCAAGCAGGATCAATACGCTGCAACTTTCGGCGGCTTCAATTTCATGGAGTTTTATCAAGACGAACGCGTGATTGTCAATCCGTTGCGCATCCGCAGAAATATTGAATTGGAGCTAGAAACCTCATTACTTCTCTTTTACACAGGGCAGTCACGCGAATCCGCAAGAATTATCGATGATCAATGCGAGGCAGCCGGTTCGCATGGCAAAGTCGATGCTGCTGCGGTAGAAGCGATGCATCAAGTCAAGGCGCTATCCCTAAGTATGAAGGAAACTTTATTGAAAGGGCAGATCGTGGCTTTCATTCAATTGATTGGTTCTTCATGGGACGCTAAAAAGCGTATGGCCAAGTCGATCTCATCCTCAAACATTGAGAATATTGCAGCACGGGCGTTTGGCGCTGGTGCTAAATCAATCAAGATATCAGGCGCTGGAGGAGGTGGTTACATGATGATCTTTGTTGACCCGCCGAATCGCCACAAAGTAATTGATGTGCTGTCTGGAACTGCCGGCGCGTTTCATGACTTTAGATTCACTAGCGCTGGTGTTGAGACGTGGAAAGCAAATTAGGTATATGGCCAAGATGAAAGATTTGACGCCGTGGGCAGAGTTGTATACTTCAATTAAATCCCACTATCCTCCGACAACTAACTGATCCTTCTATAGACTTTCATAAATTTAATTTTCAAAGCTAAAAAAAACGCGACAAAAAGTATTTTAGAATAAGCCCATTTTTAACCTTTAAATTAAGCATACCAGTGGCAGTACTAACCTTTTCAAAAACACTAATAGAAAAACTACGGGCATGTTTACCAATAGCCCTTAAGTTAAAAAATATTCAATCCTACAGATTAGCCTCTCAGCACTGGGAAAATTATATAAAATGAAAAGAATCATTGTGGGATTGGGAATACCTAGAGTTGGTACAAGCCATTTCTGCGAGTTACTCACAAACATTGGTAACTTGATGACATACACAGAAGTATTTCATCCTCATGGAGCGTTCGGACTGCAGAATAGAACTGAAGATATTGAAGAGCTATCCAATTATGCAGGAATAGAATTTAGTTCTATTTTTGATGAGCACCTAATAAGCTGGTTACATAAACATCTGGGTGATTTTTGTGACTTTGCGCTAAATCGTCATTATGGGTTGAATAAATACTTATTTTTTAAAGTTTTTCCAAATCAAGTTGATGATGATTTAATTGTAGGTCAACTGCTGCAACGTCAAGATATCTTGGTCGTTATATTCTATCGACGACCAATCGATACATACATATCAGATTTAACTGCAATACAAATGGGGGTGCATCGGGAAGTTGATACTACTGAATTTAAGTTATCGTTATCGATTGATGAATTTATGTGGTGGTGGCTCGATCGGAACTCATGGTATTTAAAAATCAATTCATGGATTCGTCATTTTGATATACCACACGTTGTTGTTAGATATGAAAACGATATATTGGCACGCTCGGATTTGACATTACTTTCTTTCGTTAAGAAATGCAAAGATATTGGTGTCTACCTTAATTTTGATTCGATAAATAACGGAGGTCTAGAGAAGCAAAACAAACAGTCGATTTACAAACAGAAAGTTAAAAACTGGGATGTATTTTTATCACAAATACGAAGCACTTCAAATATTCAAAGACTCTATAACTATTTTCCTGATATTGGAGATAAATAATGTTTAACTACCTTCCGCAAGGTTTGGGTGTTGCCAATGAATTAAGAAACAGACGTAACGTTTATGAAGGTTACCAGAGGGGTTGGGGTCTCCAATATGGCGGACTCAGGGAGAAAATACTCTCTGATAGCTTATATCAGGAGGCTTATGAAGTTGCAAAAGATCGAACAATAATGTCCCCCGACAACCGCATGAATATTTTTCTTATTATGCGGTTTTTTTTAGGGAAAGTCCCGTTTGGTCATATAGTTGAATTTGGTTCATATCGCGGAGGTAGCGCAATTTTCATGGCTTATGTGGCGAAGCAGCTGTACCCAGGAATGAAGGTATTCGCACTTGATACCTTCGAAGGCATGCCGTTTGTTGACAAGCGTGTTGATGCGCATAATTCTGGCGATTTCTCTGATACTGATCTTATTTCTTTGCAGGCTCGTGTTGCAGAATTAGGGTTGGATAACTTGGTATTGGTTAAAGGGTTATTCGAAAATACCCAAGCCTCTGTTATGGTGCAGGGGGGGGGCTTCAGTTTGGCACACATTGATTGTGATATTGCCTCAGCTGTGCAATATTCATACGACAATGTAAAGCCATTCATGATTAACGGTGGGTATATAGTGTTTGATGACGCAACAGTTTCAAGTTGTATTGGAGCTACGGAAATCGTTGAGGATTTGGTGATTCGTCGAGACGGGTTAAATTCAGAACAGATATGGCCTCATTTTGTTTTTAGAATATTTAAATGAACAAGCACAAAAACACTACAGCGAGGATGAAAAAGTGGCGTTATAACGCCGTCATTTGGGCTACCCACTTTAGACGGGACAAGCAAAAAAGCTTAACCGTCAATAGGTTTAACCTTAAGCTGTCCCAACTTAAGTAGGTAGCCATACGACGCAAACAATTTGGATGCTTGAATCCAAGTTGGTGCGTAATCTAATTGCAGATTGACTTTGTAACATAGGGTGGCATGTGAAAATAAATAGAATTCATGGGTTAAGCGAATATATCAACTATCAAGATAAAACTGCGCTTGGCTACGCAGCTCATTTGGCTTATCTTGCACTAATACTGCCAAAGCATGACGGCAACTTTACCGTGCGCGGCTATTCATATGTTGCTGAAAAGGAAGTTGACTTTCTTTGTGACTTTAAATGTTCATCAGGGTATCCGCATGTCAACTGGCGAGAACGCGTGGTTTGCCCAATTACGGCTTTCAATAACAGAATGCGTGCGGCCATCTGGTTTTTTGACGTCTTCTCAAATAGTTATCCGGATAGTCCTATTTACATTATGGAGCAAACTACACCAGTCTATCGATACTTAAAGGATCGGTATATCAATCTAGTTGGTTCTGAGTATTTAGGTGATGATGTACCATTCGGAGAAATCGATGAAAGGGGTGTACGAAATGAGGATGCGACAGCACTTAGTTTTAATGACAAAACACTGGACACGATACTAAGTTTCGATGTTTTTGAACATATCTACGACTATAGATTGGCATTTGCTGAGTGTAGTCGAGTACTGAAAGAAAATGGGTGCATGATATTTACAGTTCCTTTTTCCACTGACTCCACTAATAATATAGAGCGTGCCGTTTTACTTGATAATGGTGAGATCAATCATTTGCTACCACCGGAATATCATGGCGACCCACTATCTTCAGGCGGAATATTGTGCTACCGCCACTATGGTTGGCGTATGCTCGAGGATTTGGTGAATGCCGGCTTTAAAGAAGCATTTGCTACAATAATAAATTCAGTACCAATGGGGCACTATACAAATCAGTTAATCTTTTTTGCCAAAAAATGAATGTCTTTTCTGAAATTAACGTGATTTGCATGCTATTAATGGAGTGTAATTTTTAATGAGTACTAGATCTGATTATATCAAATGTACATTAATCGATTCGATTAATGTTAAAAATGCCATTCTTTCAAATGAACGACTGCTCGAAGCGATATCTAAGGTCGCATGTGCATGCATTGATGCGTTAGAGGGGGGCAATCGCATTCTGCTTGCCGGCAATGGTGGTAGTGCTGCGGATGCTCAACACATTGCCGCTGAATTCGTCAGTCGTTTCATGTATGACCGCCCTGGCCTAGCTGCCATCGCCCTTACGACTGATACATCAATGCTGACAGCCATTGGCAACGATTATGGATTCGATCATCTATTCGAACGTCAGCTTGAAGCCAATGCGCGTAAAGGCGATATCTTTATTGCTATTACGACTTCTGGTAATTCGCCCAACGTGCTACGAGCACTGGCTCGTTGCCGCGAGCTTGGAGTGATTTCAGTTGGTCTGGCCGGGAATGGCGGGGATATTCAGGCGATGTGCGACTATTTAATAGCCGTACCATCTGATTCCACGCCCCGTATTCAGGAGGCGCACATCACCATTAGTCACATCATCTGCGGCTTGGTGGAGTCGGCAATGTTCCCCCGACTGGCATGACTCGACAAATATTAAGTATGCCTACAACACGTCAGGCGGTAATTCTCGTCGGGGGTAAAGGTACTCGCCTTGGTTCTTTAACGATGGAGGCACCTAAGCCCATGATGGCAATTGGCAATAAGCCATTTATCCATTTACTGATTGAAGAAATTGCTCGTCATGGCTTCCAGGATATTATTCTACTCTGTGGACATTTGGCCGAGCGAATCTATTCTGTCTTTGACGGCATAACTGTATTGGATGCGCGTGTGCGTTGCGTTGTGGAACCTCAGCCAATGGGCACGGGTGGCGCGCTTCAACATGCGGTTGACCTACTGAATGAAGAATTTTTGCTGCTGAATGGTGACTCCCTGTTCGACTTAAATCTGTTGGATCTGCAAACGCTCGCAGATGGTGGGGATTGGCTTGGCAAGGTGGCGCTTCGGTCATTACCGGATACTAGGCGTTACGGCACGGTTGCTCTTGCTGGTGTGCGCATTACCGCCTTTGCCGAGAAGGCGGCAAATGGGCCGGGGTTAATCAATGGCGGTGTCTATATGCTGAAGCGGGAAGTTGTGGATTTGATCCAGCATATACCTTGCTCGCTGGAGCTGGACATATTGCCCAAGCTGGTGGCGCAGGAGCGTCTTTTGGGTCGTGCCTATTCAGGTTATTTCATCGATATCGGCATTCCTGAGGATTTACAGCGTGCTCAGGCAGAGCTCCCAATCCGAAAACGTCCGACCCTCTTTTTCGACCGCGATGGCGTGTTGAACCACGACAACGGCTATACCCACCGGATCGAGGATTTCCTGTGGATGCCTGGGGTCGTTGATGCCATCAAGCTATTTAACGATCGGGGCTGGTTGGTCATCGTAGTTACCAATCAAGCGGGCATTGCCCACGGCTATTATGATGATGTTGCGGTTACCAGTCTGCATGCGTGGATGCAAGAGCAATTGCGACTGAAGGGAGCGCATGTGGATGCGTTTTACTATTGCCCCCATCACCCAGAAGGGTCGGTTTCGGAATTGGCGACAGAATGTACCTGCCGCAAACCGGAGCCCGGTATGCTGTTGCGTGCCATGAGCGAGTGGCCTGTTGACCGCTCATGTGCGTTTCTCATCGGGGATAAGCTTTCCGACCTTGAAGCAGCCAGTCGGGCGGGCGTAAAGGGCGTGTTATTTGAAGGCGAAGGTCTTCTGGACTTGGCGCAGCGTCTACTCGCATGACGGATTCAACAAAGGCAAAGGGCGTTGGTGCATAAACTCTAAAATGCTATAAACTATCGTCCAAAAGCAACCGTACCGGAGAATTATCATGACCAGCCAGTCCGAATCAAACGCCATTCCTAACGAAGAAAGCCGACCAAAAAGTAAATGGAAAGTGACTAACTGGCCTGAATATGATCGCGCACTGGTGCAGCGAGGCG
>CAJAVP010000095.1 GCA_903945375.1 uncultured Methylococcaceae bacterium
CCCATGAGCTTTGACACGGTGTAAATATCCACGCTATGACTTAATAGGCTGACAGCGAACGTATGTCGCGCAGTATGAAAGGTTACGTGCTTAGTAATGCCAGCGGCTACGCACCAACGGAGCATCTCGTTATTCATATAAGCTGAATAGACCAGACTTTTAAATACCTTGCCTTCCTTATCGGGTTCTCCAAGTAAAACGTAAGCCTGTTGGGTAATGTCCAGATATTGCAATTTGCGCGTTTTCTTTTGACTAAAGGTAATCCGATAAACCCCGTCAAATAAGCTGATCTGCGACCAATCCAATTTATTAACATCACTCCATCGAAGACCCGTTAGGCACGAAAACAAGAACGCATTTTTTAATATGCCATATCGAAAATCGGTTTTAGCCAGCTGCCTAACTTCTTCAGTGGTTAAATAAACGCGCTCTGTTGCATCGACCTTAATGCCTTTAACCTGCCTTAACGGGTTTTTACTGATAATACCCCTGTTATACGCATAATTGATAACCGCTCTTACTTTGTTGAAATAACTCGAAGCCGTGCTTTGGCTGATAAAATCACCCGTTTTGGTTTTGGCTTGGGTATCAAAAAAACGTCTAACCCCTTCTAACCATTCCGGGGTTATCTGCTCAAATGTTATGCCGTTGTCCGGGCAATAACGTTTTAATTGCACTAAGCAGGCTTGCCAGACGTTGTAATTTGTACTACTGGCATTGGTTTTTTTAGTCTCCATGAGTTGATTAAAGAGCGCGTAAAAACCGGCATTAAATTTTGTAGTGTCAGTAAAGCCGTGCTGATGACTGGCTGATTCTGTTATGCGCTTTGCTTTTATTGCCTCTACCAACTGCATCGTTTCTTTGTTGTGTTGCTTTTCGGTTTTGTTTTTTGGAGCGGCGTACAAGTATTGTGAAAGTTGTTCGCGTTTCCTATCATGGATCAGCTTACCGTCCGCATTGGTGCGGCTGCCATACCAATAAACTAACCGTATCGTTTGCTTATCGCCTTTGGCGTTTAACCGTTTTTCAATTGTTACTTTCATTTTTACCCCTTATTTACCCCTAGAAACGCCCTAGGGGTAATATAGGGGTAAAAATAGGGTAAGTAAAGGCAAAAATAGGATAATAAAAAAGGGTCTGTATCGCTACACCCCCTTATTTTATTGACTTTGTTAGTTTGTTGTTTGCCCTTGTTTTACCGATTAACTTTTAGGGTCATAAAGTAACGTGTTGAAGCAAAGAGTATAAATAAAGGGTGATATTGGCAATCATTGTCCGCCGATGCCTATTTGGCTTGATTGCTCAGATAATCTTCATAATTGCCATTAAAATCAACAATACCGTGCGGCGTCAATTCAATAATACGAGTGGCTAATGAAGAGACAAATTCGCGGTCATGACTGACAAAAAGCAAGGTGCCCGGGTAATGCTCTAATGCCGTGTTTAAGGATTCAATCGATTCCATATCCAGATGGTTGGTTGGCTCATCCATGACGAGAATGTTATTTTTTTGTAGCATCAACTTACCAAATAACATGCGACCTTTTTCACCACCCGATAAGACTTTAACGGATTTGTTGATATCATCCTGCGAAAACAACAAGCGACCTAAGGTGCCGCGAATGGTTTGGTCATCGTCTGTTTCTTTACGCCATTGTCCCATCCAGTTGATTAAGCTTAGTTCTTCGGAAAATTCCTCGGCGTGGTCTTGCGCACAATAACCAATGTCAGAATTCTCTGACCATTTAATCACCCCCTCATCAGGCGTGAGTTCACCTACCAACGTTTTTAATAAAGTGGATTTACCAATCCCATTCGGGCCGATAATCGCGACACGATCGCCAGCGGCAACCATCAAATTCAACTGCTGGAATAACAGTTTGTCGGTATAGCCTTTGCTGAGTGCTTCCACTTCTAAGGCTAAGCGATGCAATTTTTTGGTCTGATCAAAACGAATAAACGGATTAACGCGGCTAGAGGGCTTAACTTCATCCAGCTTGATTTTTTCCAGTTGTCTCGCGCGGGAGGTGGCTTGTTTGGCTTTGGAGGCATTGGCCGAAAAGCGGCTGACGAAGGTTTGTAATTCGGCAATCTGGGCTTTTTTCTTGGCATTGCCAGACAGCAAACGTTCGCGTACCTCGGTGACGGCAATCATGTAATCGTCATAATTGCCTGGGTAAACACGCAATTCACCATAATCCAAATCCGCCATGTGCGTACAAACGCTGTTTAAGAAATGTCGGTCATGCGAGATGATAATCATCGTGCAATTGCGCTCATTTAAAACATCCTCTAGCCAGCGGATGGTGTTTATGTCTAAGTTGTTGGTCGGCTCGTCCAGCAACATGATGTCGGGATTAGCAAACAAGGCTTGCGCCAGTAAGACGCGCAATTTCCAGCCGGGAGCGACGGCACTCATTAAACCAAAATGTTGCTCTAACGGAATATCTAAGCCCAGCAAAATTTCACCGGCGCGAGATTCGGCGGTATAACCATCAAGTTCTGCAAATTCAACTTCCAGATCGGCAACTTGCATTCCTTCTGCTTCGGACATTTCGGGCAGTGCGTAAATTCGCTCACGCTCCTGTTTGATCGCCCACAGTTCTTTGTGTCCCATAATAACGGTATCAATAACACTGTAGTCTTCAAAGGCGAATTGATCTTGGCGTAAAGTCCCTAAGCGTTCATTAGGGCCAATGCTAACGTTACCTGCGGTAGGCTCTAAATCGCCACTTAAAATTTTCATAAAGGTCGATTTGCCGCAGCCGTTCGCGCCAATAAGACCGTAACGATTGCCTTCGCCAAATTTGACGGAAATGTTTTCAAACAGGGGTTTTGCCCCAAATTGCATTGTGATGTTAGCAGTTGTGATCAAGGTTAAATTCCATAAAGGGCAGATTAAAAATAGGCTTAAGCCAGTACGCTAGTTGTGTGCTATCCAAAGCGTAAACTTGGGCGCACACAATCAAGGTCAATGGTTTATAACAGGAGCTTATCGTCAATGGCAATAAATCGATCACTCGCATAAATTAGCGAGGGTGCGGTTAATGCCATCACGCCATAGACTTCCGTAGTAACAGGATATTTTTGGCGTATTTTAGCCAGTAGTACGTCAAAATCGCCATCGCCTGAGAGCAAAATAATGACATCGGCTAGTGGTGCGTAATCAATGACATCCAGCGTAATACCGACATCCCAATCGCCTTTGGCTGAGCCATCGCTGCGTTGGATAAAAGGTTTTAATTTAACTTCAAAGCCAATGGTTCTTAGCACCTGTTGAAAGCTGCGTTGTTTGCTATCGCCTTTGTCAATCGCATAAGCTAAGGCGGCAATCACTTCTCGGTTATCGGTGGCCGCTGACCAAAAGGCAGAATAGTTAAATTGCCGCTGGAATCGTTGTCTGGTCGTGTAGTAAATGTTTTGAACATCGACAAAGATAGCGACTTTTTCCATAACATTAGTTAAGAAACGAACAACAATAGTCCGTGGCTTGGCTTACTTTTACGGTAAATTGAGCATTAGCCGGTACGTCGAAAGATTCGCCGCCGTTAATGGTTTGCCATTGCTCGGTATTGGGTAACAACACCTCCAGCGTACCATCGAGAATATCCATGACTTCAGCGGCAGCGGTGTTAAAGGTATATTCGCCAGGCAACATAAAACCTAAGGTTTTGCTTGAGCCATCGGCAAATTTTAGGGTGCGGCTAGAAACTTTACCGTCGAAATAAACATTGGCTTTTTTGATGACGGTGACGTTAGTAAATTCTGACATGCGTTGTCCTGTAATAAAAAGTGCTAAAAATGGAGCGCAATCATAGCAGATTGTTGGGGACTTGTGCTTTGCAAAGCATAAACAATCGTGGCGCGGCGGCATTAGTGGCATCGCTGATTAAGGTGTTGAGTTGAAAACCTTGCCTCGTCATCGTCTGACACCATTGTGCAACACACTCAGTTTCAATATCACCTCCCGAATGACCGGGATAAGCCATAATGCTTATTAAGCCGTCAGTCGCTAATAACTGGCTTGCTGCGGTTAAGGCAGAGAGCGTGGAAGCCGTTTGGGTTATCACCTGTTTATTACCGCCGGGCAAATAACCTAGATTGAATAAACACGCTCGCACTTTACCCTGCCAAACAAAAGGAATGTGAGCCGCCATGTCGGCATGACTGGCGTGTACTAAACGGACGTGCGGATAAGGCATCAGCTTTAAGCGACTAGCGGCAATCGCCTCCGCTTGAATATCAAAGCCGTATAACCAACCTGATGGACTGATTTTGTTGGCTAAAAATAGCGCATCAAAGCCATTGCCCAGCGTGGCATCAATCACGATATCGCCTTCACGTAACTGCGCCTCTAGCCACTCGTGAACCTGTTTAACTAGGGAAATGCGTTGCATAATAACGTTGAATATCAGCAGGAATCGGTGTGTTATGGCGCAGTGCGTTGGCAAATTGCTGACTATACCACGGTATTTGCAGGCTACCTTTTGCACCAAAGCCGTTAAAAATAGCCAATTGTTGAAAGCGCGGATGGAATCCTAAAAAGGGCTGTTTATCACGAGTACACGGGCGAATATTAGCTTGATGACTCAGGCAGCGGGCTTGAGCAAATTCTGGTTTTACCTGCGTTAAGGCGTTGATTAATGTGTGTTTTGCCGCTTGACTGGGGTGCGTATTGATAGTTTGGGTGTCAAAGGTCGCGCCAATACGAAATTGTTGTTGTCCCGTTGGAATGAGCCAGTTGCCATAATTCAAGAGCGTTTGAGGGATCGGACTTAAGTGTTCCATCGTGAGTATCTCGCCTTTAGCGAGTTGAAATGGCAACCAAGAGAACCAGGGCGATTGACTGGCATAATGCCCGTCACAGAAAATAATCCGTGCGGGTGCAATATGTTGCCAGCGTAATATGGGCTTAAAGAGAAGTTCAGCACAATTAAAATCTGCCTTGTGATAGCTATTCCGTGCGCTAAAATAATCTCGCATACAGCTTAACAGATTTCGGGTCAATAAATAGCCCGTTTGCTTTTGCTCTAGGAAAGTATGGGGTTGCTCATGATAGAGTTTGCCCAAATAAGGCTGGTAGGCTGGATCACTGAGCCGTTTTAGCGCTTGACGTTCATCCGCTGGCTGGCTGAGTAAGCGCAGCATCATCCGCTCATGATAAAAAACCTGCCCAAAGCACTGGGCTAATTGTGCATAACACTGCTTGGCGACCGGTAATAATTCATCCACCTCGGTCGATTTAACAAGGCGCATACCGGTAATCGGATTGATCAAGCCCGCCGCCACTTGTGATGCGTTTTCCGTGCCGTGATCAAGCACCAAAACCGAGCAGCCGCGCCTGATTAATTCCCAAGCTAACAAGCTGCCGGCCAGACCTTGACCGATAATTAAAAAGTCAATGTTTACAATTGAGCGCATTTGTTTAATTCAAAGGTTAATTAAGTCCATTTTGTCCGCGGTATTCATCACATCACCCCCATTTTTTTCAGGTGTTTTTTTACTTTGGCAGAGAGCGTTGCAACATCTTCCACCAGTTTGGGCATGGGTCAAGCTGAGTTACGGCGTTTTCAATCTCTGTTGATGATAACCCTAAGCGGCTGCTTCAGCTTAGGTCATCATTCCAGCCCAAATGAGGTAGTTATAAGCAGCGTAAATGATCCACTAATAAATGATCATAATACCGTCCTTGCACTAAATTAAAATTCATATTGGAAACAATAAACGCTTGTTCTTGTTCGTCCACTTGCTGCAATATGGCCTGTCCACCGACTAATTTCATTAAATCTGTCAATGCACTTAATGCAAATGGCCAAGTTATTTGTAAATCCAATTCGCCTTGGCCTGAACCAGGCGCATTGACGCGTAAATAGTCGGGCGATAATTTAGAAACAAAATCAACCAAGCCATTGCTCGTGTACAATCCGCCAATATTTAAAGCAATCAAATAGCCACGTTGTCGATAATTTTGTAACCCAGCCAGCAAGTCGTTGTGGTTAAGCGCGTAGTAAGGATTAACCGCCATTGAGATGACAATCTGCTTGGTCGCCAAGCCGCATTTTCTAATAACTTCTTCAAAATAAGCCCCGTGATTTGCCGAGACGCCTAAAATATGTCGAGGCTCTACATCTAAAAACAGTACATTGTCCAAATGCGAGTAAGGTAAATAATTCAGCATGTGTACGGTTCTCGACAATCTATCTAAATTGATAATCGACTGAAAATCCGCTGGCGGTTGTGAGGCGGCGTTTTGTAACATCTGAAAATTGTCATCGGGTGCAACGGTTAAATTGGCGATATGTCCCGTGAGTTGTTCTGAGTGCTTAGCAGAGCGAACCAAAGAAAATTGACTACTCACTTTGATCGGGCCAAACAGTCCAAAAACCTGATTTTTCTCTAAAACAAAAGGACGGAAGTTTGAATGGTGTTCCTGTTCAAAACGATCGTTAAAATGATTGACAAGCTGCTGAAGTGGCATAAGTCTTCTCCTGAAGAGGGGTTGTTATTTCCTAAATTAAAGCAAAAGCTCAGCGTTACGCGATAGACTTTGCTGTAACAAAGAGAGTAATACTATTTTTATGTTAAATAAAACGATATGATTAGAATCTGTTATCTATTATTTTGATAAGAAAGGTGAGTCCTGTTAACCCCAGCCTAAAAAAATCATGAACTTAAGCCAAATTGAATTACTGCGCGTTTTACAAGAAACCCAACTCAATCTCTCCAGAGCGGCTGAGAAAATGAATATTGTGCAATCAGCAGTCAGCAGGCAATTACAATTGTTTGAAGAGGAGGTCGGCTCGCCTATCTTTGAACGTAACGGCAAAAAACTGGTCGCACTAACCCCGCTGGGTAAACAAATCATGGGTGAAGTAGTGGCTATTTGTCAGGCTAAACTGAATATTCATGCCATCGCGGCGGATTATCTGGATAGTAATAAAGGGACCATCCATATTGCAACAACCCATACACAAGCGAAATATTTTTTGCCCAAACCGATTCAGCGTTTCCGTAAAAAATATCCTGGGGTCAGAATTTATATGGTGCAATCTTCACCGGAGCAATTGATCCAGCAATTGCATACCTACAAAGCCGATATTGCCATTTGTACGGAAAAGGTTAATGACGATGCCGGCTTGATTACCCTGCAATGTTATCAATGGCATCACAGTGTGGTGATGCCTAAAGATCACCCTTTAGCAGAAGGCGATATCAGTTATGCGCGTTTAGCCGAGTATCCTATTTTGACGTACAGCTTTGGTTATACAGGACGCTCAAATATTGAATCCGCATTTGCTAAGTCTGGCCTAGAATTGGATATTATTTTGTCAGCGGCAGATACAGATGTCATTAAAACTTATGTCCGCTTGGGGCTTGGCGTCGGTCTTATCGCTGGCATGGCCTATGATGAGCGTATTGATCAGGATTTATTAATACGCGATTTGTCGCACTTAATTCCGCTCTCAACAACCAAGATTGCGTATCTCAAACAACATTACTTGCCCTTATACAGTCAGCATTTCATTGAAGAATTACTTTTGGCTGCCCAAGACTATTAAGTAGAGGGTTAGTGCGTGTCATGAGCGTACGTATTTCACGATTTCAGATATAATGGCTCAAGATTATTTAAAAAAACCTAAACAACATGACCAAAAAGAAAATCACACCCTTTGAAGATTCACTGGCAGAACTTGAACAATTGGTCAGCCAACTTGAACAAGGCGAAATTTCTCTGGAAGAATCTTTAAAATCTTTTGAACGCGGTGTAACACTGACCCGCATTTGCCAAAAGGCTCTACAAGAAGCCGAACAAAAAGTTCAAATCCTTATAGACCAAAACGGCACTCAAACCTTGGAGCCATTTACCGATGAGTGAAGCCTTAAAAGAATACCTTAGCGTTTGTCAAAATCGAGTTGAACGCGCATTAGAACAACGATTACCCAGTGAACATATTTTGCCGCAAACCTTACATCAAGCCATGCGCTATTGCGTATTAGATGGCGGCAAACGAATGCGTCCGATGTTGACTTATTGCACGGGACACACCTTAGGCATTGCGCCAGAAGCCTTAGATGGTATTGCGTGTGCGGTTGAATTGATTCATGTGTATTCATTAATTCACGACGACTTGCCCGCTATGGATGATGATGATTTACGGCGCGGTAAACCCACTTGCCATATTGCCTTTGGTGAAGCTAACGCTGTGCTGGCTGGTGATGCCTTACAATCCTTAGCGTTTGAAGTGTTAGCCAATGACCCCAGTATCGTAGTTAAACCTGAAAGCCGCTTAAAAATGTTAATCACATTAGCAAAAGCCAGTGGCTCACAAGGCATGGCCGGTGGGCAAGCTATTGATTTAGAATCCGTTGGTACAAAATTAAGTTTACCTCAACTGGAAAACATGCACATTCATAAAACCGGTGCGTTAATTCGTGCCAGTGTGACAATGGCGACACTGGCTAAAGCCGATATCGATCCAGAACATGCAAAAAAGTTGGATCATTACGCTAAATGTATCGGCCTATCCTTCCAAGTAAAAGATGATATTCTCGATGAAGAAAGCGATACAGCAACTCTCGGCAAAACCCAAGGTAAAGATAAAGACAATAATAAACCCACCTATCCAGCTTTATTGGGCATGGCAGGAGCGAAACAAAAAGCACAAGAATTGCATGAAATGGCTTTAGAAAATCTTAGCGTTTTTGGCAAAGAAGCCGATTTATTACGCGACTTATCGCTTTACATTATTGATCGTAAACATTAATCGTTTAAATAGGACATCATCGTCCTGATAACACCTCACAACCAAGAAGCGACGGCTATCTCTCGACTTAAAGACGACTTAACTTATGAAAAACGCAGGCAGCTATCCAATCCTGGCAACTATCGACAGTCCCGCTGATGTCCGTAAACTACCCAAAGAACTATTAAAACCTCTCGCCAAAGAACTACGCGAATTTTTAACCCAATCGGTGAGTATCTCCGGCGGGCATTTTTCAGCCGGCTTAGGCACGGTTGAGCTTACG
>CAJAVP010000096.1 GCA_903945375.1 uncultured Methylococcaceae bacterium
TCCAGCTTGTCTATCTGTTTTTGCTGCCACGCAAGCAACTCCAGCAGCACATCAACTAGCGGTGTGCGATCTTCATTGTTGATTTTAGGTAATTGTGGCTTAGGGGTATCCATCGGGTTATTTTAACTGATTTCTTAAGGTGTTGCCTGTGACTAATGAGAAGTTACCATAAACTTAGGCACTTTCTTGTCATCTGGAGATCGGCAAGCCATGCCGATATGACGGTTTAGCTGAAGATAAATCGGATAATAATTGCATTTTTTTGTGTTACAGCCAAGGCGGTTCATCACCTTGATAGGCGATAAACAGTTTATCAATCGGTTGCGTGATGACGGCTTGAGGGGACTTTTGAGTTGTAGTGGCTTTTGTTGCTACATCTAAGACAATGGTTTGCCATTTGCCAAACAGCGTCCTATCCTTATCTTCTGGCACATACCATTTTTTTTGAGTCGCATCCCATTTTGCTCCCAGTGCCTTTGCATCGTCTTTTTCGGCATAGGGAACATTGATATACGTTTTGGACATTTGCTTACCTTGCTATTGAGATTTAGGCACGAGTGGTACTGAAAATGAGCGACTAATCCGCTCACACTATACGCTTTATTGGTTTTGATAGTCTGGGTTGAGGCAGATTAGGAATGAGCATGGAATAACTTAGGCAAGTTGCCGATAGTCGGAGTGCAGGCTCCGCCTAAAGCGCCTACTGTTGATGCCTGCGCTGCAAGCGAAGCTTGCACGCCAGCCGCACACATCATGCTCGCTCCTTAAAGTATCTCGTCTCAAACGTCCGTTGCTTAAAGTATCAGGCTGAATGCAGATAATCCGTTTTGACCAACCAGCAAAATACTAAAGTCAGCTTGATTGTCTGCATCATTATTACCATAAAGTATGTGACTTGTGGTATCAAAATATAAACGGCCTTGGCTGGTAAATAGGCCAGAAAATAAGCCGCCAACCATAGGCGTCGTAAAAGCATTATCGCCAGTGATTGCACTATTGGCATCGAGCACCGATAAATCGATTTTGTCACCTTGAGCAGGATTGAAATCCAAAATACTATCGCGGCTGGCGGTGCTGATGCCGCTATCTACCGTGCTATTCAATCTAAATCGATCAGCATCTAAGCCCCCACTGAGCGAATCTGCCCCCAATCCACCGATGAGCAAATCCTGACCAGAGCCGCCGCTTAAGCTGTTGTTATTAGCATTGCCGGTTAACGTATTATTGAGTGTATTGCCCGTTCCATTACTGGCTAGACTGCCAGTTAATACTAAATTTTCCAAATTATTGCCCAAGCTATAACTCAGCGGGCAGTTCACGGTATCTCTTTCCGTAGCCAGTTTTGAGGTTTCTGAGACGACATCCGTCGCTTTGTCTAAAAAATAGCTGTCATTACCGAGACCACCAATCAAGGTGTTATTTCCGCCCCCTCCGGTTAAGGTATCGTTGCCGGTATAGCCATCAAGCACATTATTACCTGCATTTCCTGTTAGCACATCGCCGGCTTGTCCGCCGATGACATTTTCTATACCGTGTAATTGATCCGTACCAATTTCATTACCCGTGCTCGTTCCTGTATTTAAATCGACTGTAATACTCGTTATCGCGCTGGTATATTTAATGGTATCGGTGCCGTTATCGCCAAAATAGTCATCATCGCCTAAACCATTACCGCCAACAATCTGGTCGTTACCCTCACCGGCACTAACCGTGTCATTGCCCTCTCCGCCAATTAATATATCGTTACCCAAACCGCCCGACAGCGAATCGTTGCCTGCTTCACCGCTCAGGGTATTTTTCCCCGCGTTTCCTGTTAGGGCATTATTGTTTGCATTGCCTATACAACGGCTGCTCGATGTACCATCGGCAATCGTACAGTTTTCGATACTGGCGGAAAGCGTCCACTGGGTCAATTGATAAGGCATAATCACGGTGTCGACATCCGTGCTTAGGCCATTATCATTGATGATATCTAACACCCCATAACCCAAATAATACGTGTCATTACCCTCACCGCCTATCAAAACATCGACCGCTAAATCGTCATCTCCGCCATTTAAAACATCGTTACCAGCACCACCGTCTAGGGTATCAATGCCGCTGCCGCCAAACAAGGCGTCATTACCTGTCTCACCATACAAATGATCTTCATCATTTTCGCCATAAAGCGCGTCATCACCGACACCACCGGATAACTTATCCTGAAGCTTGCCGCCATAAATCGTGTCATTGCCATCTAACCCGTGCAAAATGTCGTTGATGGGTTTAATGCCGGTTGTTTTGTATAAACCCGACACCAGATTAATCAGGTTTTTATCAAGTATCGCATCACCATAAATAATCAAGGGGATATTCCGTGGTGTACCGATGGGTATCGGTGGATCATCAGTAGTAGTGACACCTTCCAGATTAGACAGCGTCAGAGGGACAACGCGCAAATGGCGATAATTAACATCGCTGGTGTTGATTATTGCTGAAATCACAAAAGCTTGCGTGCCGTCATTAAGCATGTCGTTTTGTCCCGTTACAGTTATGGCTTGAGGGTCAGCCCAATTAGTAGCATAAAAATTCAACCATTCACCAGCCCGCCCCGGTGATTGCCAAGGAATCGTTGATAGTTTTAGCGCATTATTCGTGGACATTAAAAACCTCTCCAGTTCAAAAAATTATTGCTATCTATTAAATCAGTAAAAAGACAGAGTACCTGTCAATTATGACCAACGCATTCATCATTCACATTTTGTCACAACATCCCCGAACACAATAATTCTGTAACCATTTAGCCTCATGCGGTTGAATCAAGCCGGGGCAGGCCGTTTTGCCCATCTACCCTCTGACTGCACTCACAGAAGCGACATCACCATTGACATCATAATAAATCACATAGAGAAAACGTTTCGATAGCATAGTAGGTGGGACACGGCTAATTGGCTACCCACGATTAGGTCGCTGTGACGGTATCCGTTGCCCCGTACTTTTTTACCGTCCGCTCGATATCAACCACGGTGTCATCGTATAACTTACGCCATGCGTGGTAATGATCGGCATTGTAGATACCGTTTTTTATTTCAATCTCAAAACGCTCGGTTGCTTGATGCAGTTCTCTGGCACCTAAATTACCCGCTACGCCTTTAATCTCATGTATCAAGCTTAACGCCGATTGAAGATTGCCCTCATCAAATAACTCATTCAGTGCGTTGGCTTGTTCGCTATATTGCTGTAAAAAGACACCTAATAAACTCACAAAAAGCGCCCGATTGCCCATAATTTGTTTAACGACATCCAGATCAAACCGAGGAAGCTGTATAGCAAGCTCAGCCCACTCATCGGTAATTATCAAGGTCTCGCTGGATGCGTGGGTATCGGTATTTGCCGCCGGCGCGCTATTTCCCTGTTTTGGCTGACCTAAGGTAATCCAGTAACAGAGTTTATCGATAAGCTCCACGGGATTAATCGGCTTAGCTAGAAAATCATTCATACCCACATGGTAGTATTGATTTTGCTCGTCCGGTGTAACGCCGGCAGTTAAGGCAATAATGGGCAGGGTTTGATAGCGTGATTGTTTACGAATCGCTATCGTAGCGTCTAAACCGCTCATTTCCGGCATGTGAATGTCCATTAATACGGCATCGTATTGAGCATTTTCTAGCCGTAACAATGCTTCTTTTCCATTGTTGGCAATATCAATATTCGCACCGGTAAATGTTAAAAACTCCGTAACGATCTGCTGGTTAATCTTATTGTCTTCCGCCAGTAAAAGCCGAGAATTTTTCAATGCCGCCCCTCGTTCATTCAGCTCCTTCTGGAGTGGATTCGCCAGATTAAGCGAATGTAACGGTTTATCAGAAACTGGCTCAGCGGTGGCGATACCTAAGCTTAGATCAAAACTAAACTGGCTTCCTTCGCCAAGGGTGCTGGTTACGCTGCATTCACTCCCCATAAGTTGCAACAATTGCTTACTAATATTAAGCCCCAAACCTGTGCCACCAAACCGACGACTGATCGTATTATCGGCTTGGCTGAATGCTTGGAATAATCTTGAAAGCTGTTCGGGCAACATACCGATACCCGTGTCTGTCACACTAAAACGCAGTTTGGCGCTGGATTGCCCCAACGCCAGCACGTCTATCTGCAAACTCACTTCGCCAGCGGCGGTAAACTTCAAGGCGTTACCCAACAAATTAGAAAGCACTTGTTGGATACGCAAACGATCACCCTGTAAATAGAGGGGAACATTGGGAGAAATGCGGGTATGGAAGACCAAATTTTTTTCTTCGGCGTAGACCGAGAATGTCTCTCGTAGGTTAGTGACGAGTATTTCCAGATTGAAATTATCGATGATTAAATCGAGCTTATCGGATTCAATTTTTGACAAATCCAAAATATCATTAAGAATGCCCAGCAGGCTCGTCGCCGAGGTATGAATTTTATAGACATAATCGCGACACGCATCAGCTTCCACTTTATTCAGTGCTAATTGCGATAAGCCAAGAATTGCCGTCATCGGGGTTCTAATCTCATGAGACATATTCGCCAAAAAGTCTGATCTGGATTTAGCAAGTGCTATTGCACAATTTTTGGTGATCAACGCATTACGCATCTCTTTCGCTAATTGGCGTGAATGCAAATGAATAATAAGAAAGCAGGTACAACTGGAGACTAAAATATTAACAAATAACATCATGCTTTCTGCCGTTAGCCATAAATTGTCAAAAGTTTGTATAGTCCCTAATAAAGCCGTCGAGGTGAGTACTAGAACCACACCATTGGCACCATATGACCATCGCAATAGCTTGATTCCTGGCGATATTTCCCTTCTGGCAGTAAAAGCCAAGCTGGCAAAATATAACGCCATGACAATCATTACGACAGCATTAGTTTTCAATGCTAATTGCGTATAACCCAACCCCATTGCAAGCAGCTCTATTGGCAATGAGCAAAAGAGTATTACAAAACCTTTCATCAATACGCGGGGCGGCTCAAATAGCTTAAATAAGGCATTATGAAAAAATATAGCCGCGTAAACAGAACTACACACCAAAAAAGACGTTATTCTATCTACCCATTGCGGTGCATCTATTGGGACGAGGGCGGCGCTATATCCAAACAGCGCGACACTCAATAAAATGACAGTGAATTGATATAAAATAAACCGCGCAACGATGCGCTGATAGTTTTCGCTGTAATGTTGAATTGACCAGACTAATAAAGATAGCAATATGATAAATTGGAATATATTTATAAGGGTGATCTTAGTACTTTCCTGATCTGCCCTAATCGGTGTTAGTGCCTTAACATTGGTTGTAATAGATCCCACACTTGTAATACGAAGGTAATACAGCGTATCAGGCGAAACCGGCTTGACTTTAAAGTCCAAAGCAATAGTCAATAAATCACGCTGCTGGTAAGGGTAGCGATCACCTATAACGCGTGTGCGCCATTGATGAGGATGTGTTAAATCTGGCTCATAAAGCCTGACCTCATCGATAGAAGGACGTCCAACACGCACCACCACAAAGTCATCCTGATTCGAGGGCTTAATTCGCAGCCGAACCCAAATAGCCGATGCGGTAAATCCTTTCGACAGCGTTCCGACTAACGGTTGAAATTGTGCTTGTTCGACCTCCTCAATTGTCATTTTGGCACTGACATCTTCGAACACTTCACGCTCAACCACCAACCCATCAGCCAACACAATATGCGAAAAAAACGCAAAAAAGAGTAACACGATAAATCCGTAGATTGGTTTGTTGTTGGTTTTAAATATCATCTATTCAGCTCCATTATTTAACTCCTTACAAATTTTTAGCCGCCTAGCTGCGGTTGGGTTGAATTGCGCTACGAAAAGTATGTCAACCAACCTTCAGCACTGAAAAAATAGTGGGGATATTTTTACACGTTACCTGAGCGTCATTTTTATAAACACTGCTCTGTTTTTAGCATTGCTAAGACATGATGTAAATCGTGCGCGACAACATCTGCCAATGTGATTGCCGCCGGTTCAGCGGGGAATATTGAGGGTACATAGACGGACATAGCTCCCGCTTGTGAGGCGGCAAGAATGCCGGTATAGGAATCTTCCAAAATCAGACAATTACCAAGTGGACTTTGCAAAGTTGCGGCGGCTAGGATAAACAGATCAGGGGCGGGTTTGCCGCAATTAACCTCATCTCGACTGAAAATAACTGGGAATGCTCCCGTTAATCCTGCCACGTCAAGACATTTAAGCGCGTTGATTTTGGGACTGTTAGTCGCCAAACAATACGGTAATGATCGATATTGAATCGCTTTGAGTAATTCGCAAAAACCGGCTTTAATAGCAATGCCGTGTTTATCAATGAGCGTTTGCCAACATTCTCCTGCCGTAGCGTGAAAGTGTTGCAAGTCAAAATCTGAGCCGAATCGTTCAATCAGTTTTTGCCGAATCGCTAGATGATGCAAACCTGACAACGATAAACAAAACGCATCGGATAAATCCAAATTCATGGTGAGTGCCGCGTGCTGCCAAGCCAAGTGATAGGTGTGCTCGGTATCCAGCACCAAACCATCCAAATCAAAAATGATGGCGGCTATGCGCTTGGATTTAAACATTCAGCACTCGGATGTATTCCCCCTGCGCTTCGCGGCTGGTGCCTACAACGAGACGTTTAATGCCGTTCTCGTCTTGTTCGAGCTGCCCGGCAACTTCGATGAGTTCATCTGTCCTCGCTTGTCCGGTATAGGTTGCTGTAAAGCATACGACAGTGCGAATGTCATCGTGATCGATAGTAAATTTTGCTGGATAATCAAACGCATAATCGGCATTTACGACACGGGATTGGAAACGTATTGCGCCTATTTTTTGATAATGTCCCGATACCGGCGCGACGCTGGGATTAACAAAATTTAAGTCAAATTTACGCCCGTTAATGAGGGCTTTATTCATTTTGCGTTGTTCATGCCAAACATAATCAGCAAAACTTAACGAAGCATCACGACGATGATAACTGTCCTGCCAGTCTTGATGGCTAAGTGCTTGTAAATGTCCCTCTTCAATCAACTGCGGCATTACACGGCGACAGTGATGAAAAACATCACGCTGATAACACACCCAATCAATATCTGAAGCCGGATTGTGTAAACCCAAAAGCATCGAGCCTGTTATGCCGGTTTGTGTTAAATCGACACCGTGATCCTGAAACAATAGTGCCAAATCAGCTAAATCCTGCTCAACGGAGTCTTTAAAGGCGCGTTGCAAGATAGCCTGCAAACCTTGCGTGGGACGATAATGTTGAGTGATGTTATCCAGCACAACGGCATGTAAATGAGCATCTAACTGAGCGGAATAATATAAATAATCGGGATACTGTGCGCGTAACAACGCATTGGCGGCATCGGTTGGGTATTTTTTCCAGCCTCCATCCGCCTCTCGCACATAACGCAAAAAACATAAGACTTTATTTTGCTCCACGCCGTTGGCAACCACTGCAAATTTCAGTCCTTCAGTGGTTTCAATAAAATCTTTGGCAATAAACATTAGGATTTAATGATGTGTTATTTATGAATCTCGGCGTATAACGCTCTAAATTCATCACTTAATTTGTGACTGGGCAAATAATGCACTAACGGTTGTGCAACGGAATGCGATTCTCTAACCTTAACAGAAGGTGAAATCATCGAAGCAAGTACAGGCAAACCCTCTGCAATTAATTCATCGACTAATTGACGCGGTAAATTGGCTTGTTTTTGAAATTGATTAACGATGATTCCTTCGACTTCTAAAGCCTGATTATGATCGGCTTTAACTTCGGCAACGGCTTGCATAAGTGTATATAACGCTTCTCTTGCAAAAGTATCGCAATCGAAGGGAATTAAACATTTTTCAGCGGCAATCAAGGCCGATTGGCTGTAAAAATTTAAAATGGGTGGTGTGTCGATGTAGATATTGTCGAAACCTTGCAATTTTTCTAAGGCTTCTTTTAATTTGAAAATTTTAAACCGCGATTCCAAACGTCCTTGTAAAGGATCAAGTTCAGGATGAGACGGTAGCACGTATAAATTGGGAAATGGCGTTTCATGGATTAAATTTTCTAAACCCGAGCCAGTAGCATTGCCTCCAAACAAGGATAAACTCAGACAATCTTTAAAGTAATGAGCAATGGTTTTATCGCTATCAGCCACTTTGGCACCCAGCAGGTACTGTGTTGAGTTGCCTTGAATGTCCAAATCAATCACTAAAGTTCGCTTGCCGTCAATTGCACTGATTGCGGCAAGATTGCAGGTGATTGTCGACTTTCCGACTCCACCTTTTTGGTTAAAAATAACTCTACGCATGGCGTGTCCTGCTGGTTGGTATAAATGTCGATTAGTTTTTGTGTCAAATACGGATGAACGTGTCAGCGTGACAAGCGGGACAATGGGGAATTTCGCTTGGAGTTTTAAACGCGATTTCTTTACCACAGGCATCACAAATAAATGTGCCAGGGCTTGTAATTTCACCGCTATGGTAAGTATGCTTTTTTGCTAATTGTTGTAACTTTGCTAGTTCTACCCGGGTTTTATCGGCAATACTAAGAAAAGCATCTAGGGTAAAATTTTCAATCAATTCAATATCAAATTTAAACCATTCAGCCAACGATTGCTTGTCCGCTTGTTCCGTTAAGCCGTGTGCCGCATGTTCTACATCTCGCTTAATGAATTTTGAAACCTTTTCTATATCTTCATTACTTAAGTCACTGACTTTACTTGCTTTTTCTTTAGCAATATCCAAGGCATCAGCAAACGAATGCAAGGTATCATCCATTGCTTCGTAAATATGCGCCATAAGATCGCTATACGCGTTAATTAATTTATTTTTATTCATGATTTCATCTCCTGAAATTGACGCTTTAGATTTAAGCCACTGTACGGTATTCTAACGCTTTTGAATGATATTTAAATGATAAAAGACGAGTAGGATGCAAGAAAATTATCAACCGCTCACGATTGAGCAAAATGTACAGCAAGCCTGGCACGATTCTGGGCTCTTCAATGCCGTCGAATCCACCGACCCAGAAAACAATTATTATTGTCTCTCCATGTTCCCCTACCCCAGTGGCAAATTACACATGGGGCATGTTCGCAATTACACCATCGGTGATGTTATCAGTCGCTATCAACGGATGCTCGGCAAAAATGTCTTGCAACCAATGGGCTGGGATGCGTTTGGTCTACCTGCTGAAAATGCCGCGATGCAACACGGCGTACATCCGGCGGATTGGACATATAGCAATATTGATTACATGCGCGATCAACTAAAGCGTTTGGGATTTGGTTATGACTGGAATCGAGAAATTGCTACCTGTGATCCAGATTACTATCGCTGGGAACAATGGTTTTTCTTGAAATTACTCGCAAAAGGTTTGGTTTATAAAAAAACCGCACCGGTCAATTGGTGTCCACACGACATGACCGTGTTAGCTAATGAGCAAGTCATCGAAGGGTGTTGTTGGCGTTGCGATACGCCGGTTGAGCGTAAAGAAATCTCGCAATGGTTTTTAAAAATCACCGCCTATGCGGATGAATTACTCAGCGCACTCGATACCCTAGAGGGTTGGCCTGAGCAAGTAAAAACCATGCAAGCCAATTGGATTGGTCGTTCCGAAGGCGTAGAAATGGATTTTCCAGTCGTTGGCATGGAACAACCGGTACGCATTTACACCACTCGCCCCGATACGCTAATGGGCGTGACCTATCTAGCTGTTGCGGCTGAGCATCCCTTAGCCCTAAAAGCCGCCGAAAATAATCCCGATATCGCTGCTTTTATTGAAGCCTGTAAACAAATGGAAACTTCAGAAGCGGCAATGGAAACAATGGAAAAACGCGGCATAGCCTCTGGTATCGATGCCCTCCATCCGATTACTGGCGAAGCTGTTCCGGTCTGGATTGCCAACTTTGTCTTAATGGGTTACGGCACCGGAGCTGTCATGTCCGTACCCGCACACGATCAACGTGATTATGAATTTGCGGTTAAATACGGCATTACAATCAAACAAGTTATTTTTGCAAGCAATGGCGAAGCCGATGATTGCACTGAACACGCCTTCACTGCCAAAGGCATACTGAAAAACTCAGGTCAATTCGATGGTCTTAGCTCAGCTGCCGCTTTTGTTAAAATTGCCGAAAACCTGGAACAAGCTCATAAAGGTCAACGTAAAGTCAATTTCCGTTTACGTGATTGGGGCGTTTCACGGCAACGTTATTGGGGTGCACCGATTCCGGTTATTTATTGTGATGACTGCGGCACTGTTCCCGTACCTGAGCAAGATTTACCCGTACAACTGCCTAAAGATGTCATACTCGATGGCTCACAATCGCCGCTGGTGGCGCATCCTAGTTTTCCTCATACAACGTGCCCAAGCTGCGGCAAACCAGCACGACGTGAAACGGATACCTTTGACACCTTTATGGAATCATCATGGTATTTCGCAAGGTTTACCTGTAACGACGCAACTGCCATGCTAGATACTCGCGTCAATCAATGGCTGCCGGTTGATTACTATATTGGTGGTATCGAACACGCTATTTTGCATTTACTGTATGCGCGGTTTTATACCAAACTAATGCGTGATGAAGGACTGTTAGTCGCTGATGAGCCGTTCAAAAAGTTACTGACGCAAGGCATGGTACTCAAAGACGGTAGCAAAATGTCCAAATCCAAAGGCAATACCGTCGACCCACAAGGCTTAATCGATCAATACGGTGCTGATACGGTGCGTTTGTTTATCATGTTTGCCGCGCCGCCAGAACAATCATTGGAATGGTCAGATAGCGGAGTCGAAGGAGCGCATCGCTTCTTAAAGCGCCTGTGGCGACAAGCCTATTTGCACCATGAAACCGGTGGCTGTACGCAAGCATTAGACAAAATCCAATTAACCAGCGAGCAGCAAACGGTTCGTCGTCAATTGCATCAAACGCTACAAAAAGTCAGTCACGACATGGGCGTTCGTACCATTTTCAACACGGCAATTGCCGCAAATATGGAACTGATTAACACACTCAGCAAATTCACAGATGACTCGGCTAACGGCAAAGCTATTCGTCAGGAAGTGCTAGAGGCTATCGTCCTTATGCTGTCGCCAATTGTGCCGCATATTTGTGAGCAATTATGGCATGAGCTAGGACACTCTGACACCGTAGTGACTGCCGCATGGCCGGTTGTTGATAAGTCTGCCTTAGCGCAAGACTCGCTAGAAATGATTGTGCAAATTAACGGTAAATTACGAAGCAAACTATCCGTCTCAGCAACGGCTACCAACGAAGAAATACAGGCATTGGCATTAGCAGATGAGCACATTCAACGCTTTCTTGAAAACAATCCCGTCAAAAAAGTGATTGTCGTCCCTAAAAAGCTGATTAATATTGTTATCTAATCCATCCTAAGGTAAATCGGT
This sequence comes from uncultured Methylococcaceae bacterium, assembly GCA_903945375.1. GTDB lineage: Bacteria > Pseudomonadota > Gammaproteobacteria > Methylococcales > Methylomonadaceae > Methylovulum. The sequence continues at coordinate 11,412 of CAJAVP010000096.1, forward strand.
GCGAATACAACAAGTGCTTATTGCAATGTTTTGGCTAGGGCTAAGTGCGTGTGGCTATCATCTACGTGATGAAGTCAACTTACCGTCGGGCATGAAAAACGTCTATTTGGACGGCGCGTCCATGCCGTTGCTCAATCAGTTCAAGAAAAATCTCGGTGATACCTTAGTGAAAGCCGATCCGACTGCACCACATGCAGGTATCACCATTCGGATATTTTCCGAACAATCAAACCAGCGTGTTTTATCATTAAGTGCAAGAGGTCGTTCCAATGAACTCGAGCTGTACTACCGTTTTGAGTATGAAGTAATCCGGCCAGATGGTAGCCTGCTGGCGGAACGACAAAACCTAGAAATTAAGCGAGAATACTTTAACAATCAACAAGATATTATTGCTAAAGCCAACGAAGAAACCGTCATTCGCAGTGAAATGTATCAACAAGCAGTGCGCTCAGTTCTCGATCGCACCCGTGTACTCCTAACCAATTATTCTAAATAAATGCTAATCAAAACCGGACAGCTAGAAGCCAGTTTAGCCAAAAACTTAGCACCGGTATACTTATTCAGCGGCGATGAACCCTTGCAATTGAGTGAAGCCGCTGATGCTGTTAGAAAAGCTGCCCAGCACGCCGGTTTTGAGAACCGCGAATTACTCATGGCGGATAGTGCCCATTTTAACTGGAATCAACTGGCAGAAACGGCGGATTCTTTTTCCATCTTTGCAGATAAAAAAATTATTGATTTAAGATTGCCGACCGGCACGGTGGGCGTAGAAGGCGCAAAAGCCTTGGTTTCCTATTGTGAACGCTTGCCCGATGCCACGCTGCTACTCATCACTCTGGGCAAACTCAGCAAAGACGCACTCAAATCTCGCTGGATACAAGCCATTGATAAACAGGGGATTGTCATGCAAGTTTGGCCACTTGAAGGACACGACTTACAACACTGGTTACAACGCAGAATGCAGCAACGCGGACTGGATACCAGTACCGAAGGCTTAAGAATTTTATTAAATAGAGTTGAAGGTAATTTACTTGCAGCCGCTCAGGAAATTGAAAAACTTTATGTTTTATACGGCAGAGGGCGCATTGAGAGTCAACAAATCGCAGATGCCGTCGCCGATAGTTCACGATACGATGTCTTCAAACTGATGGACAGCGTACTGTCGGCGAATGTTGGGCGTATTTTTAAAATATTATCGGGATTAAAAGCAGAAGGCGTTGCCGCGCCTATTGTGTTATGGGCATTAACGCGAGAAGCCAGAATGTTAATCAAAATTAAACTGGCAGTGGCTGCCGGGCAAAATAGAGATGTGGTGTTCCGAAATAATCAAATCTGGGATAAACGCAAACAGCTAGTCACTGAGTCGTTAACTCGACTCAGTGATAGCGATTTACAACAACTGTTAATTTTAAGTGCGAAAGCTGACCGGCAAAGCAAAGGACAAGAACGCGGTGATGTTTGGGAAACCTTACTGAGTATTTGCTTACAATTCGCCTCAGTACCATTAGCTTAGCCGTAGCACTAAAAAGAATAGGAAACATCAGATTGAACTGCTGCCCGTCCTCGATAACCCCAAACTCCGACGCTACAACAACCTAAGTGATCGGATATTCGGGATACTATCAAAAACGAAAGATAGTCGGCAAAACCTAAAATGATAATTGGCGAATGCAGCAGGACGCTTTAGCCAGCTTAAAAGAACGCTGATTGAAGAACAAGCTCTCGTTATGTCATTATCTTACAAATAAGTCGCTGGACGACAACAAAATCAACTTCTGCCTGATTTGGTCTACGGCAAACCGTAGGTTGAAAAGTTATTGACCAGATTAATTTCAACCGCCAAAACTATCCCAATGTCTTAGCTGCCTGTTAAATTTATTCAGCTCTATCGACTAATTCAACATAAGCCATAGGTGCGTCGTCCCCAGCTCTAAAGCCACATTTCATGATTCTTAAATATCCGCCTGATCTTTCTTTATATCGAGGCCCTAATTCGTTAAATAATTTCGTGACCACATCACGATCTTGCAACCTAGAGAATGCTAAACGTCTTTTAGCTACGCTATCTTCTTTAGATAACGTAATAAGAGGCTCGGCAAATCTTCTTAGTTCTTTCGCTTTTGGCAGAGTTGTTTTTATTAACTCATGCTTAAATAAAGAATTAGCCATATTACTAAAAAGCGCCTTTCTATGGCTGCTAGTTATATTAAACTTTCTACCTGACTTACGATGTCTCATTATTGAAAGACCTATTCAATTAATTTAAAGAGTGGTTTTGCTCTGCAAGATTCTCTGGCGGCCAATTTTCAAGCCTCATACCCAAAGATAATCCTTTCAAAGCAAGAATATCTTTAATCTCTGTTAAAGATTTTTTACCCAAATTCGGTGTTTTTAGCAGCTCTACTTCGGTACGCTGAATTAGATCGCCTATATAAAAAATGTTTTCTGCTTTCAAACAGTTTGCTGACCGTACAGTTAATTCCAAATCGTCTACCGGTCTGAGCAGTACGGGCTCAAACACTTCTTCAACTTCAACTTTCTCTTCCTCAAGCTGATCATTTACTTTTTCAAAGTCCACAAATACAGACAATTGATCATGTAAAATAGTAGCAGCTAATTTGATAGTTTCTTCAGGATCAACAGTACCGTTAGTTTCTAACTCAATAATTAATTTATCGAGATTTGTTCTTTGCTCTACTCGTGTACTTTCAACATGGTAAGCAACTTTCATAACGGGACTAAAAGACGAGTCGATTTGCAAAACACCCATATGAGTTTTATAGTCAGGAACGGCTTTACGTACACTTACAGGCTCATATCCTCTACCGCGCTTTACCCGCAACTTCATTTTTAGTGATCCTGATTGCGTTAAATTCGCTATAACTAGATCAGGGTTTACTATTTCAACATCATGACTGACAGTAATATCTCTTGCAAAAACTTGGCAAGGCCCTATTTTTTCTAGCAACAACTCAACCTCATCTCTAGAGTGCAATATGACAGCTAAGTTTTTTAAATTCAAGAGAATGTCAATCACATCTTCTTGCACACCTTCAATAGTGGTGTATTCATGAAGCACTCCCTCAATCTCAACATCGGTAACGGCACAACCTGGAATCGTTGACAGTAATACTCGTCTTAGTGCGTTACCCAGAGAGTGACCAAATCCACGCTCCAAAGGCTCAATAACAATTCTTGAATGATTTGCGGATTTGCTTACAACCTCAACAAGGCGAGGCTTTAATAAGCCTGAAATAGAATTCTGCATTTATATTCCTCAGAATTGCATGGATTACTTAGAATAAAGCTCTACGACTAACTGTTCATTAATATCACTTCCCAAATCAACACGATCTGGCAGAGATGTAAACGTCCCAGTCATTAATTTTGCATTAACATCTACCCACGATGGAAATCCATACTGCTCAACGACAGCCAAAGCATCAATTATTCGCTGCTGCTGCTTAGCTTTTTCTTTTATTGAAACAATGTCACCTGGCGTAACTTGGTAAGATGGAACATTAATAACCGAGCCATTAATTTGGATGGATTTATGGCTAACTAACTGCCTAGCTTCTGCTCTTGTAGATGCGAACCCCATACGATATACGACGTTGTCTAATCTTGATTCTAAAAGATTTAGCAGATTTTCACCTGTTGCACCTTTTCTCATATCAGCTATCTTGTAGTAGTTTCTAAATTGCTTTTCGAGTATTCCATATATTCTACGTAATCTTTGCTTAGCCCTTAACTGCATTGCATAATCAGAATTACGAGCTCTCTTCGTGCCATGCTGACCAGGCCTTTGATCCAGCTTACATTTGTTTTCTAGTGACTTACCTCTGCTCTTTAAAAAGAGATCAGTGCCTTCCCTACGACTTAACTTACAAGTAGGGCCAATATATCTTGCCATGCTATTACTCCAGTTACTTAAACGCGGCGTTTCTTAGGAGGACGACATCCATTATGGGGAATGGGGGTCACATCAACTATATTATTAATTTTAAATCCTAGATTGTTTAAAGATCTAACAGCTGACTCACGACCTGGCCCTGGTCCTTTTATCATAACGTCCAAGTTTTTCATTCCAAATTCTTGTGCGACTATTCCAGCCTTTTCAGCAGCCACCTGAGCGGCAAAAGGTGTACTTTTTCTTGATCCACGAAAACCAGAACCTCCAGATGTTGCCCAAGAAAGAGCATTTCCTTTCCTGTCAGTAATGGTAATAATTGTATTGTTAAACGATGCATGTACATGCACTATTCCGTCTGCAACTTCTTTTTTGATTCTTTTTCTTGCGCGATTAGGGCTTGCCATTTAAATTTCTCTTAGATAAACTTTTATTTTCTGATTGGCTTACGCGGACCTTTACGTGTACGTGCATTAGTTCTGGTTCTTTGCCCTCTTAAAGGTAAACCGCGTCTATGTCTTATTCCACGAAAGCAACCGAGATCCATTAGGCGTTTTATATTCATAGACACTTCTCGCCTAAGATCACCCTCAACTGTCATTTTAGAGACAACACTGCGTATAGTCTCTAACTGTTCTTCTGACAATTCTTTTATCTTTGTAGAAGGTAATATATTCACTTCTACACATATATCACTTGCAGTCTTACGACCAATACCATATATAGCTGTTAATGCAATTACTGCATGCTTATGATCAGGCACATTTATCCCAGCAATACGAGCCATTCATTTACTCCATTTTGTATCTTACAAAGTTAAGCGCGAAATTATAGCATTACTTATATTTCTGCGCAATTTTATCCCTGCCGCTGTTTATGCCTTCCATCTGAGCAGATAATACGCACAACACCATTTCTCTTAACAACTTTACATTTTCTGCAAATCTTTTTTACCGATGCACGAACTTTCATTTAGTACTCCTACTTATCATTTTTCATATTTACTTTGATAGATTGGCCTTTTTCATTAGGCCTTCATATTGCTGAGACATCACATGCGTTTGCATTTGAGAAATAAAATCCATAACAACAACCACAATGATAAGCAACGATGTTCCACCAAAGTAAAACGGTACGTTCCAATAAACAATTAAAAACTCAGGCAAAAGACAAACAAGGGTTATATAGAAAGCACCCGTAAGAGTTAATCTAGTCATAACTTTATCAATATAATTACTTGTCTGTATGCCAGGTCTAATTCCTGGTAAAAAAGCACCAGATTTTTTCAAATTTTCAGCGGTTTCTTTCGAATTGAAAACTAATGCTGTGTAAAAGAAACAGAAAAACACTATTGCAGCAGCATAAAACATCACATAAACAGGCTGTCCCGGTGACAAAAGAGTTACAATCTCTTGCAACCATGTAAAGCCTTGAGTGTCGCCAAACCAACTTGCAATAGTAGCAGGAAATAAAATGATACTTGATGCAAAAATAGGAGGAATTACTCCTGCCATATTAAGCTTCAACGGCAAAAAACTAGTTTGACCACCATATAATTTTCTTCCCTGCTGCCTTTTGGGATAATTAATAACAATTTTCCTTTGGGCACGCTCAACAAACACAACGATCGCAGTAACTGATATAGACAAAATAAAGAGCAGAATAATAAACCCTCCATTCATCTCTCCAGTCCTTGCCAATTCAAGAGTCCCTCCAACCGCCTTAGGTAGACCAGAAACAATCCCTGCAAAGATTATCATCGATATTCCATTACCTATACCTCTTTCTGTTACTTGCTCTCCTAGCCACATCAAGAAAACAGTACCAGTGACAAGAGTTATCGTTGTTACGAAAACAAATCCCAAACCTGGACTTAAAACAACAGACAATCCTCCTGCAGTTTGATTCTGTAGGGCTAGAGATATTCCTATTGCCTGGAATGTAGCCAAAACCACAGTACCGTAACGAGTGTATTGAGATATTTTTCTCCGACCCGAATCACCTTCTTTTTTTAATTGCTCCATTGTCGGAATAACAACTGTCATCAACTGCATAATAATTGACGCAGAAATGTAAGGCATAATTCCCAAAGCAAACAGGCTTAACCGCATCAATGCACCACCAGAGAACATATTAAACATATCCAATATTGACCCTGTTTGCTGCTCAAACATCGTTGCTAATGCCTTTGGATCAATACCGGGGACAGGAATATGAGCCCCGATACGATAGACAACTAAAGCACCTAATACAAAAAGTAATCTCGACTTAAGTTCAGAAAATTTATTATCCTGACTTGCCAACTGCTGCTTAGCTTTGTTCACTTACGCCTCTACTGTCCCACCAAGAGACTCTATGATCTGTTTGGCACCCACTGTAACCTGAACACCCTTCAATACAACAGGACAAAGTAGCTCACCTGACTTTATTACCTTAACTTTTTTCGTAAAAATAGGCACAATATTATTTTCTATTAGCACAGCAATATCAACCACATCATTAGGCTGAAATACATTTAACTCATGCAATCTAACTTCAGCAGAGTGCTTCTTTGCCCTAGATACGAAGCCAACTTTCGGAAGCCGTCTTTGTAATGGCATCTGTCCGCCTTCAAAACCAACTTTGTGAAATCCGCCACTTCTAGCTTTTTGACCCTTATGCCCTTTCCCGCATGTTTTTCCGAGTGTGCAACCAATTCCTCGCCCTAAACGTTTACGATTTTTACGCGAACCTTCAGCTGCACTTATTGTATTAAGATACATCACAACTCCTCAATCTTAAGCATGTAAGAAACTTTATTAATCATGCCTCTATTTTCAGGTGTGTTTGCTACTTCAACAGTTTGATTTATTTTTCGTAAACCCAAACCCAACAAACAAGCCTGATGCTTCGGTAAGCGACCATGCTTACTCTTTACCATTGTTACACTTAATTGATTACTTGCCATAACAACTATCCGATTATCTGATCGATTGATAAGCCGCGCTTCGCTGCAATTTGATGTACGTTATGCATACCAGTTAAACCATTTATAGTTGCTCTAACAACATTAATTGGATTGTTAGTACCAATACATTTAGCTAAAACATTATGTACACCCACTACCTCAAAAACCGCACGCATAGCACCACCCGCAATAATTCCTGTACCCTCTGAAGCAGGCTGCATATATACTTTAGCTGCTCCAGTAGTATTCATTATAGGATATTGCAAAGTATCTCCTTTTAATGCAACCTTACGCATATTCTTCCTAGCTTGCTCTAAAGATTTTTGGATGGCGATAGGTACCTCGCGTGCTTTACTAACACCGTAACCAACTCGCCCTTCACCATCACCGACAACAGTCAGAGCGGTAAAACCAAAAACTCTACCGCCTTTCACAACTTTAGCTACTCGCCTAACGTTAACGAGTTTTTCTTGCAAACCATCTGTACTACCCTGCGCTGGAGCTGTAGACATTTATATCCCCCTTAAAATTTCAAACCTGCTTCACGAGCGGCTTCTGCTAACGCCTTAACACGACCATGATACTTAAATCCAGATCGATCGAATGCGACCTCTGTAACACCAAGCGCAAGAGCTCTTTCAGCTACCAATTTACCAACTTCAGTCGCTGCAACAACATTACTTGTGTTTTTCAAGCTAGATTTTACTGAAGCTTGCGTGGTCGATGCACTAACCAGTGTTTTTTGTCCATCGCTACTGATAACTTGAGCATAAATGTGTTGAGATGTTTTATGAATACACAGCCGCGAAAAGGATAATTTTTTAATTTTTGTCCGTATTTTCAGGGCACGCTTTAAACGAGTTTCTTTTTTTTGCATCATGTCACCTATTTTTTCTTGGCTTCTTTTCTTACGACATGTTCTTCATTATATCGAACACCTTTCCCTTTGTAAGGCTCTGGTGGTCTATAAGCACGTATTTTAGCCGCAACCTGACCAATAAGCTGCTTATCACTTCCCTTTATAATGATGTCAGTTTGTGTAGGTGTTTCGATAGTTATCCCCGAAGGAATTTCAAAATCAATCGGATGAGAGTAACCAAGCGTCAGATTTAATACCTTGTCTTTAGCTTGAGCACGGTATCCAACACCGATAAGAGTCAACTTTCTCTCGAAACCAACTGAGACACCTACGATCATATTATTTATTATCGCTCTCGCAGTTCCTGCCTGAGAGGTAGCTACTTTATCATTTTTATCCCAAACCATTCTTAATGAAGTTCCATCAATTTCTATTTCCACGCATGGATTCAAGTTAACTGATAACTGACCTTTAGTTCCTTTGACAGTCATAACTGAACCTTCTTTCTTGATATCTACTCCAGCTGGTATAATAACTGGTGACTTAGCAATTCTTGACATACTCAATCCAACTTAACAAACTGTACATATGATTTCGCCACCGTGACCGATTGCTCGTGCAGACCTATCAGTCATTACCCCATTCGAAGTCGAGACAATGGCAATCCCTAAACCACCTAATACTTTTGGCAGCTCATCTTTAGATTTATAAATTCTTAATCCTGGCCGACTTACTCTATCTATTTTTTCGATAACAGGCTGACCTTTATAATACTTTAACTCTATTGTCATTTCAGCATGACTGCCATTTATTTCAACACTGTAACTTAAAATATAGCCTTCATCCTTAAGGACTTTTGCAATAGATTCTTTAAGCTTTGAAGAAGGTTGTTTAACGCATTTTTTTCCCGCAGATTGACCATTTCTAATTCTGGTGAGCATATCTGCCACTGGATCTGTCATACTCATTTTTTTATATACTCCACAATCTACCAACTTGCCTTAACTAAACCCGGTACATCACCACGCATGGTTGCTTCTCTCAATTTATTACGACTTAAACCAAATTTTCTGTAATAGCCATGAGGACGACCTGTTAAATTGCAACGATTTCTGATTCTTGAAGCACTTGAATCCCTTGGCAATTTTTGCAGTTTTAATTGAGCCAGTTCTTTATCATCTAAAGATGAATTAGGATCACGTATGATCTCTTTGAGAGATTTTCGTTTTGCATCGTATTTTCCTACTAATTTTTTACGCTTATTTTCACGCGCAATCATTGACATTTTAGCCATTTCGAAATCGCCTTTTAGTTTTTAAATGGGAAATTAAAAAGCTTCAACAATGCTAAGCCTTCTGCATCTGTCTGCGCTGTAGTCGTAATTGTAATATCCATACCTCGAAGCATATCGATCTTATCATAATCAATCTCGGGAAATATGATTTGCTCTTTTACACCCATTGAGTAATTACCACGACCATCAAAACTTTTAGGACTTAGTCCTCTAAAATCACGTATCCTAGGAATTGATATGCTAATCAACCTATCCAAAAACTCATACATGCGTGCGCTTCGTAAAGTAACTTTACAACCGATTGGCATATCATCTCGAATTTTAAATCCTGCAATCGACTTTCTTGCAAGTGTAATAACAGCTTTTTGACCTGAAATTTTCTCCATATCACTGACAGCAGACTGTAAAACTTTCTTATCTGCCACTGCAGCACCAACACCCATGTTAAGTGTTATTTTTGTAATTTTCGGAGCTTGCATTATTGATTTATACGCAAACTGTTCTACCAAAGCAGGTAGGATTTTTTCTTTATATACAGCTTCTAATCTAGCCATGATTATTGCTCACCTTATAAGTCAACAAGTTCGTTAGTTGACTTGAAATATCTGGCTTTTGTGCCATCTTCAAGAATTCTAATTCCGACTCTATCTGCTTTTTTAGTTACAGGATTGTATATTCCAACGTTCGAAATATCTACTGGCATTTCTTTGGAAATAATACCGCCTGATTCCCCAGTATTCGGATTTGGTTTTTGGGTTTTAAAGACTTTGTTGATCCCTTCAATTAAAACTTTACTATTTTTTAAAACTTGGGCCACTCTGCCACTTTTTCCCTTGTCTTTCCCTGTACGCACAACGACATCATCACCCTTTTTAATTTTTTTCATATTTCCCTCCAATATTTATAAAACTTCAGGGGCTAAAGATATAATTTTCATAAATTTATCTCCACGAAGCTCACGTGTTACTGGCCCAAAAATACGAGTCCCTAATGGCTGTAAATTGTTATTCAATATTACAGCTGCATTACCGTCGAAACGAATAACGGAACCATCTGCACGTCGAACACCACTAGCAGTTCTTACCACTAACGCATTATAAACTTCTCCTTTTTTAACCCGTCCTCTGGGTATTGCGTCTTTAATACTTACTTTTATGATATCACCAATCCCAGCATATCTGCGATGTGAACCACCTAATACTTTGATACACATGACCTTTTTAGCCCCACTATTATCGGCTACATCAAGGTTAGTTTGCATCTGAATCATAATTTGTTCCTAATTAACTAAAGTTATAGATTGCTATTAATTTGAGCTTTCTAAAACATCAACAAGTCTAAATGATTTATTTTTTGACAATGGCCTACAAGAGGTAATGGATACAATATCCCCTTCCATACAGGCATTGTTTTCATCATGCGCTAAAAATTTTGTTGATCGTTTTACATACTTACCATAGATTGGGTGCTTTACGACACGCTCAACCAACACGGTTATGGTTTTATCCATCTTATTACTGACCACTTTTCCAGTAATTGTTCTTACTTTAGTGTCAATTTCTGTCATTTTGAGGCGCTCACTTTTTCATTCATGACGGTGTGAATACGTGCAATATTCCGTCTTGCTTTTTTTATTTGATCTTTTTTATCGAGCTGATTGGTCGCTTTCTGAATCTTTAAATTGAAACTCTCACGAGTCAATTCGATCAAAAGTTTACCCAATTCATCACTTGATTTTTCGCGTAATTGAATCGCTTTCATTACATTATTGTCCGTACGGTAAATAGAGTTTTCAAGGGTAGTTTTGCAGCGGCTAAAGCAAATGCTTCTCTAGCCAACTCCTCTGAAACTCCTTGAATTTCATATAACATAGTGCCAGGTCTAATCTGAGCAACCCAGTATTCTACACTACCTTTTCCTTTACCCATACGAACCTCTAAAGGTTTTTTCGTAATTGGCTTATCTGGAAAAATTCGTATCCAAATCTTCCCACCACGTTTTACGTGACGCGTTATCGTTCTACGAGCTGATTCAATTTGACGAGCTGTTAAACGACCACGACTTATGGATTTTAGACCATATTCACCAAAACTTACTGAGGAACCCCTTACAGCAGTACCGTTATTTCTGCCTTTATGTTGCTTACGGAATTTAGTTCTTTTCGGTTGAAGCATTTCTCTTTTCCCTCAGCTATTTTTTAGAGTCAGAGTTAATTGCAGCTAAATGAGCATCCATATCGAATACTTCACCCTTGAAAATCCATACCTTTATGCCAATAATGCCATATGTTGTATTAGCTTCAGCGGTAGCATAGTCAATATCTGCTCTTAGTGTGTGTAATGGAACTCTACCTTCACGATACCATTCGCTTCTTGCGATCTCAGCACCATTAAGTCTACCACCGATATTTATTTTTATTCCTTCAGCACCCAATCGCATAGTATTTGTAACAGCTCTCTTCATAGCTCTTCTATACATAATACGCTTTTCGAGCTGTTGAGCTATTCCTTCAGCTACCAACTGTGCGTCTAATTCCGGTTTTCTAATTTCTTCAACATTTAACTGAACAGGCACACCTATCATTTTGGATATCTCGTTTCTTACTATTTCGATATCCTCACCTTTTTTCCCGATAACAATTCCAGGACGTGCCGTGTGAATTGTAATATGGGCGTTATTTGCTGGTCTATTAATTTGAATTTTACTCACGGATGCATGTGCGAGTTTCTTTCTTATGTATTCCCTTACTTTCAAATCTTGGTGCAGGAACGTTGGATAATCTTGTGAATTCGCAAACCATCTCGAATTCCAATCTTTTACAATTCCTAGCCTGATACCAGTAGGATGTACTTTTTGACCCATTTTGTGCCTCTATTATTTTTCTGCAACTTTAATTGTTATGTGGCATGTTCTTTTCAGAATATGATTAGCTCTTCCTTTAGCTCTTGCCTTGAATCTTTTCATGGTCGCACCTTCATCGATGAAAACAGTTGATACTCTAAGTTCATCTATATCTGCAGATTCATTATGTTCAGCATTAGCGATTGCCGACTCTAAAATTTTCTTGATTATTGCGGCTGCTTTTTTCGAACTAAACTTGAGCGTATTTAAAGCCAAATCTACTTTCATTCCGCGAATCTGGTCACCAACTAATCTAGCTTTTTGAGCTGACAAAGGGGCGTTATTTAATTTTGCTGTTATTTCCATTGCCCACAACCTATCTTGATTTCTTATCGGCAACATGACCTTTATAAGTTCGAGTTGGTGCGAACTCACCCAACTTATGCCCAATCATGTTTTCTGATATAAGAACTGGAATATGTAAACGACCATTATGAATCGCAATAGTCATACCTAACATATCAGGTATAATCATGGATCTTCTTGACCATGTTTTAATCGGTTTCCTGTTATTAGAACCCAAAGCATCCTCAATTTTTTTTAGAAGATGATGATCAATAAAAGGACCTTTTTTAATTGAACGTGGCACGCTAATTCCTCACTATTTTTGCTTACGACGTCTGACAATCAATTTGTCAGTTCGTTTGTTCTTACGAGTTTTATAACCTTTTGTTGGCAAACCCCATGGAGTCACAGGATGTCTACCACCTGAAGTACGACCTTCACCACCACCATGAGGGTGGTCAACTGGATTCATTACAACACCCCGTACTGTTGGTCTCACACCTCGCCAGCGAGTCGCACCAGCTTTTCCAAGTGAAGTTAGATTATGTTCAGTATTTGAAACTTCCCCAATAACCGCACGACAGTCGACCAATACCTTCCTTATCTCACCAGAACGCATTCTTATGGTGGCATAAGCCCCTTCTCGAGCGACAAGCTGTACCGATGTCCCTGCACTTCTTGCTATTTGCGCTCCTTTTCCTGGCATTAGTTCCAAACAATGTAAAGTTGTTCCCATTGGAACTGTTCTCAACGGCATGCAATTTCCTATTTTTATAGGAGCATTTTCGGATGAAATAACTTCGTTGCCTGTCTCCAATCCTTTAGGAGCAATAATATATCTACGCTCACCGTCCTTATATAAAACTAGCGCTATATTTGCTGTTCTATTCGGATCGTATTCAATTCGTTCAACAACAGCTGATATATCTAATTTACTTCTTTTGAAATCTATTATTCTATAGTGTTGTTTATGACCGCCACCAATATGACGTGTGGTAATGCGACCTAAGTTATTACGCCCACCTGTTTTACCTTTTTTCTCTAACAAAGGCGCATAGGGCTTACCCTTATGGAGCTTATCATTCTTTACACGTATTACAAACCTAGACCCTGCCGAGGTTGGTTTTGATTTTACAATAGCCATTTTTTTCTACCGTTTCGTATTGTTCTTTGCCTGCTTTTTATGCAGCTGAGAAATCTATTTCATGGCCCGATTTAAGCTTTACATATGCTTTCTTCCAATCGGATCTCCGTCCTAAGGAACGACCAAATCTTTTTTGCTTACCATTTACATTAAGCACATGCACAGAATCAACTTCTACACTGAACATTAACTCTACCGCGCTTTTAATTTGAGTTTTCGTCGCTTTTTTTTCAACTTTAAATGCGTACTGATTGTAATTATCAGCAAGCAAAGAACTTTTTTCGGAAATAATCGGCGATTTAATTATTCTAGCTAACTGATAGTTGTTTAAATTCATGATAGTTGTTCCTCAATTCTTTTTATTGCTTCCGGTGTAGCAATAACTTTATCAGCACCGACCAAAAGAACAGGGCTTAAATTATCTGCCTCCACTACCTCTAACAACGGTATATTTCTCGATGACAGAGCTAAATTAATATCCAATTCATCAACAACTATTAATATACGTTTTGAATCAAATGCTTTTAATTTTTCCACCAATAACTTTGTTTTTGGCGACTCAGGTATAATATTCGAGCTAACTACCAATCTATCTTGCCTCAGAAGCTCAGAGAGGATAGATCGAATACCAACACGATACATTTTTTTGTTCAACTTTTGCTCATAGTTTCTAGGTCTTGCGGCAAAGGTGACCCCACCTGTGCGCCAAATTGGACTACGAGTCGTTCCCGATCTGGCTCTGCCGGTTCCCTTTTGTCTCCAAGGTTTTATACCTCCACCACTAACATCAGAACGGGTTTTTTGTGCTTTTGTGCCCGCTCTAGCACCTGCCATATATTTGGTAAGAAGCTGGTGTATCAATGTTTCGTTGTACGATTGACCAAACACCTTGTCTGAAACATCAATTTTATTGCTGGTTCCGTCACTATTTAAAACAGTTGCTTCTAAACTCATGAGTTAACCTTTTTCCTTTTCATAGCTGGCGTAATAACAATATCGGCATCTTTCGCACCCGGTACACCACCTTTTACTAAAATCAAACTTCTTTCAGCATCAATAGAATGAATTGTTAGGTTCTGTATGGTTGTTTTCACATTCCCCATATGTCCTTCCATTTTCTTACCCTTGAATACACGACCAGGAGTTTGGTTCATACCTATAGAACCTAAAACACGATGTGATCGAGAATTACCATGCGTTGCATCTTGCATCCTAAAGTTATGGCGCTTGACACCGCCAGCAAACCCTTTACCTATGCTTCTTCCTTGTACATCAACAAACTGTCCTTCAGAGAAAAGACTAACATCGAGAACCGAACCAACCTCTAATTCCTGTCCCTCTTCAGCCTCTAAACGAAACTCCCACAATCCACGACCTGCCGTCATCTCTGCTGCCGCATAATGACCCGACATGGGTTTATTCACTCTTGAAGACTTTTTTTCACCTGCAGTCACTTGAATAGAGCGATAACCATCACGCTCAATATTTTTCACTTGAACAACTCTATTCGAGTCAATCTGCAATACGGTAACTGGAACCGAGGTACCATCTTCACAAAAAACTCTGGTCATTCCACATTTACGACCAATAAGACCTATTGACATTTGCCAATTCCCCTAACACTCAATTCAATTTTATCTGGACATCTACACCAGCAGCTAGATCTAATTTCATTAGTGCATCTACTGTTTTATCTGTTGGTTCAACGATATCAAGCAATCTTTTATACGTTCTCAGCTCGTATTGATCACGTGCATCTTTATTTACATGCGGTGATATCAATATAGTGAAACGCTCCTTTTTTGTTGGCAAAGGGATCGGCCCTTTTACTTGCGCGCCAGTTCTTCTCGCTGTTTCTACTATCTCGCCCGCAGACTGATCTATTAATTTATGGTCAAACGATTTTAAGCGTATTCTGATAGTTTGGTTCGACATTTCTATTTACTCTATTATTGACGCAACGACACCTGCGCCTACGGTACGACCACCTTCACGGATTGCAAACCGCAGTCCGTCTTCCATTGCGATGGGTGATATCAATTTTACGGTTACCGAGATATTATCTCCCGGCATTACCATTTCA
>CAJAVP010000097.1 GCA_903945375.1 uncultured Methylococcaceae bacterium
CACCGAAAGCCATGCCGGCTGGTTTGACGAAGACACCAGCATTCGCCCGGGTGATGAAATCATGGTACTACCCAGAGTCGATCCTAAGTACCGTCAGTTGTTTAAAGAAGTCTCTACGATGATTTATCAAATGGCGTTGGGAGCGAGGATTATTCTGTAGTTTTTATTTTGCCATGAGAGGGCTGGAGTTAGTTCGCATCCAAAAAACTGAATGCGAACAACAAAGCTGCTTTTGGTTAATATTTCCTAGTGTCGCTTTGAATATCTGCATAAGATGAATGCTGGAATTAATTCATGAGCCATCCATAGGGGATTGACTGTGCAGGAGTGAGCGACTTTAGTTAATAGTTAACGCTATTGGTCTCCAACAAAATCGCTGTAATATCCTAAAGCATCGCGTTTTGATTGCTAAACGAAAACATAGCGTTAAAGTTCTGAATTTTTTTTAATCCTTTTGAATTGCTAATATGTTTAGGTCAATTGGTCCTTCAAATTCACATCATTATTGAGCACTTAGGTTAAAGGAACATGCAATTTCGGGAAAAAGTTAAAACAGGGTACGGCGGCATCGTATTGGGAAGCTTGTGGTTGCTAAAGTTATTGAGCAAACCCATTGGACTCTATGTTTTTTATATTTCTTTAGTTGTTTATTTGGTTAAACGTTCTCAGCTTTTCGATCGTGCTTATTATTTAGATACTAATGCCGATGTTGCCGAAGCGGGTATTTTTCCTTTGCGCCATTATGTTATGTTTGGTGACAAAGAAGGTCGTCAACCTATGGCGCTGTTTGACCCTGTTTATTATCGCTCTCAGGTGGAAGATAAAACGGCAAAAGTCAACGCCTTACTGCATTATGCCTATATTGGGCGGTTTCGTAAGATTTCACCGAGTCCTTGGTTTGATGTCCAATATTATTTGGCTAACAATAAGGATATTGCCCGTTCACGTTTTGATCCTTTACATCATTATTTAAAATGGGGCGGTATTGAGGGGCGTTCACCTTGTCCGCAATTTGATGGCTCTTTCTACTTGCGGACTTATCCTGATGTGTTGGAAATGCGGGTTAATCCGCTGATACATTATTTGTTCTATGGTCGCTTAGAAGGGCGACAAACTTTGCCTGAGCAGGGTAATCTTGAACAAGATACGCCAGAAATCCTTGAGCCACCGTTATTGATACCAGATGAATCGGTATGGCTGACACTTACACCTCCTGCATCTAATGAACATTGCGTAGTGGATGTTATTTTGCCTGTTTATAAAGGTCGAGCAGAAACCTTGCGTTGTTTGTTGAGTGTTCTCAGTGCTACAAATCACACGCCATTTGAATTAATCGTCATTAATGATGCCAGTCCTGAGCCTGAATTAGTCGCTGATTTGCATTGGCTGGCAGAACGTCAATTGTTTACTTTGTTAAGCAACTCGGAAAATCGCGGCTTTGTATTGACGGTGAATCGGGGCATGAGACTGCATAAAACACGTGATGTTATTCTGCTAAATTCTGATACGGAAGTTTATGACGGCTGGTTAGATCGGTTGCACCAATCGGCTATCAGTAACAAATTGACAGGTACGGTTACGCCGCTGTCTAACAATGCCACCATTTGTAGTTATCCGCAGTTTTTGCATGATAACCCTTATCCTTTGGAGTTAAATTACGCAGAATTAGATACGATTGCGGCTGAAGTGAATGCGGCTATCGAAGTTGAAGCCCCTACTGGTGTTGGATTTTGTATGTACATCAAACGCTCATGTTTGAATGCTGTGGGTTATTTTGATGAAAAGGCTTTTGGCAAAGGCTATGGTGAAGAAAATGATTTCTGCCAGCGGGCGATAAAAAAAGGTTGGCGCAATGTCATTGCGGCGAATATTTTTGTTCGTCATTTAGGTGCTGCCTCTTTTCAAGGCGAAAAAGCGAAACGTGTGCAAGCCGCGCTTAAAGTACTTAACAAGCGTTATCCGCATTATCAAAAATCAATTGATGATTTTATTGCGGCGGATTCGCTTCGTGAAGCACGTTGTCATCTGGACTCTGCAAGAATGCAGCGGATGCGTAGAGAACAGAATGTATTAATTGTGTGCCATAATCGAGGCGGTGGTTCAGAAAGGCGAATGCAAGAGGATATTGCCGAGTATACGCGTTTAGGTTATGGCGTTTTTACCTTACGTCCCGTCATAAAAAGACCTGCGCTTGTCTTTTTAGGTCATCCGGCGATTAAATCTTTTCCTAATATTAATCCCTTTGTTTTAGCGGAATTAACGGCGTTGACTCAGGCATTGAAGGGTTTACATATTACCCGTGTTTTAACACACAGTCTGGTCGACTATCAGCCTGACGCGTCGGATTATTTACATTCAATTATCAACGAATTGGGGGCTCTCTGGACGGTTAATCTCCATGATTACAAAGTTATTTGTCCCCGTATCAACCTTGCTGATGAAAATGGCGTGTATTGTGGCGAGCCATCCGAAGCGGATTGTAATCAGTGCCTAGTAGAGCGAGGCTCTGATTTTAATGTTTTGGACATTCAGGAATGGCGTGCCGTGCATCGACGAGCATTGGTTGCAGCAAATGAAGTTTTAGTCCCGGATGACGATGTGGCGGAACGCTTGTTGACCTATTTTCCTGATGTCCAATTTTCCATTTCACCGCATGAGGCGATTGATTTAAGCGCGTTACAAATAACCCCGCCTCGTCTTGTTGCGGATAATAAGCTTAGAATCGTTGTGATTGGAGCTATTGGCAAATTAAAAGGCTTTCATGTTATTATTTCCTGCGCTAAACAGGCACGGCAACAAAATCTGCCGTTAGAATTTATTGTAATGGGCTATACGATGAATGACCGGTTAATGGAAGAAGCCGGGGTTCATGTTACCGGCAAATACCTTGAACATGAGGCCTTAGATAAACTTAATGCGCTTTCCCCTCATGTGAGCTGGTTACCGTCCTTGTGGCCTGAAACATACAGTTATACCTTTTCACTGGCATTAAAGGCTAACTTATCGGTATTTGCCTTTGACATTGGTGCGATTGCTAGGCGAGCTAAAGACGCCGGACAAAGCGATTTACTGATGCCCTTATCTTGGGCAGACTCGCCAGCAAAAATTAATCACCAATTTGAAATTTTCAGAAAAAATTGCTTGCTTAACGACTAGCAGTATAAACATTCAAGATAACACTAACACTATGCAAGGTAAATTTTCAGCGATGCGCTTATCCAAAAACAGTTTTTTAGGAAAAAAGAAAAAGCCCAGTGTAGAAGGTTACATTGAACGTATTGATGAAAACGAAATTCATGGCTGGGTTGTGAGTCATCTTCAAGAACCTTTGCAGTTATCCTTACGCATAAATGGTATTCATTACCCTATCTCACCGGTATGGCATGAACGCGCAGATGTGGCAGCTGCTCTAGGTGAGCAGTTTATACAATCCGGTTACACGATTAAAATTCCACCTTCTGCCTCGTTGGCAGCATTGGAAAGCTTACAAAAAAATTCGCCAATTGACGTGTTTGCTAATCAAATAGCCTTAGTCAACCGCAGTAAACCCTATTCGCCAAGTAGCCTCAAAACAACGGAAAGGGAAGCGAAAAAAAAATCCATCAGTACGATTGAAGGCAATATTGAGCAAATTAATGGCTTAGAAATCGTCGGCTGGGTTATTGATCTTCAAAAAGAAGATATCACCCTGGCTTTATCAATCGACGATGTCACGTACCCTGTTACGCCAGTTTGGCTAGAACGAGCTGATGTTGCTAACAAATATGGCAAAGACTTTATTAAGTGTGGTTTTAGCGTCGACGTTCCCGATGAGCTGATTGATATTTTCTTGTTGGCTTGTCAAAGGGATAACGAGCAAGAAGAGCGTGAACAAGAGGCATTAAATGAAAAGCCTAACAGTAAACGTTTTATTAATATCAATATTATCGCTGCGGATAAAGCGTTAAGAAAAGCCAAGATAACCTGTCATTCTGCGCTCGATTTATTACCTTTAACGTTTAGTTTCTCAGATTTTTTAGCGATTAATGAAGTCTGTGGGATTCATGTCACCGCCAAAGATCTTCATAAACTTTTAATTGGGCAGGCAACAGCTCCCTTACGCATCAGTGCCAGCAAAACAGCCAATATCAATTTTTATCAAGAACTCGCTAGGCGCAACTTAATACAACAACATACTGATATTGCTAGAACCTTATTAAAAATTTGTTTGAGTTTTGATCAACGCCCCGAATGTTTTGAATGGTTAGGTAATACCTATTTTGAACAAAAAGACTTTGACGTGGCGGCAGCTTATTATGAGACTGCCGCACAGCTTGACGGGGTGAGTAGCAAATGGCTGTTCTCTAATCTAGCGAATTGTAAAAAACACAAGATTGATACCAAAGGCGTAGTGGAAGCCATTATTGACGGCATTGAAAAAGTTCCAGAAACAGTCAGTTTGTACAATCGATTAGATCAGGCTATTCAAGAATATTGGCAAAAACAGCAAGGCAGCCTAGAGGTTTTAGCTCTTACCGATGATAGAAATGGCTTAATCGCTAAAACTAATGAATCTGCTGAGTTTATTTATCAGACTTATTTGCGAGCTTATGGTGCTAAAAGTCATCCGCAATACTTAGGACAGTGTAATCTCGAGCGTATATTGATTATCGCTGATATGCACATCCCGCAATGTGTGCGATATCGCGTTGAGCAAAAAACCGAGCAATTAGAATTAGCTGAAAAAGAAATCACCGTCATTTCTTGGCTAGATATTGCTGATGAACAAGAGGCCTTAGTGTTTCATGATGTGATTATTTTTTATCGCGTACCGGCTGAGCCAACCGTTTTAAAAGCGATGGCACAAGCTAATGCGACCGGTAAGCTCACCTTGTATGAAATCGATGATTTATTGTTTGAAGCCAGCTATCCCCCGCCTCTTGAGACCTATGGCGGTTTTTTGGAAATCAACCTTTATATACAGATAGTTAAAGGCATGGCTTCATTTAATGCCGCCGCTCGATATTGCCGTTTTGGTATCGCGTCAACTCAGCCTTTGGCAAACAAACTAGAGACGTTGGTTTTTGGTCAGCGCTGTTTTATTCATCGTAATGGTATTGATGCTTCAAATAGCTTTAAACAAAAAGCCTTGGAATCGACCAAGCCAACTATCGATATTTTCTACGGCAGTGGCACGATGGCGCACAACAGTGATTTCAATGAGTTGGCTTTGCCAGCCATTGAGCGCATCCTAGAAGAGTATCCGCAAACTGGGTTAATGATAGCGGGCTATCTTAAATTGCCGAATGCGTTTGTAAAACGCTTTGCAGGTCGTGTTAAGCAAATGCCTCCGGTCAAAAATATTAAGACCTATTGGTCGCTATTAGAACGCGCCGATATCAATCTGGCGGTATTACACGATGATGATATCAATGGCTGTAAAAGTGAGTTGAAATGGTTTGAGGCGGCTTGTTTAGGTATTCCGTCTATTCTCAGCACAACGGCTAATTATCGAGATGTCATTCGTGACGGTGAAGATGCTTTAATGGCGACGAGTGCTGAAGACTGGTATCAGCATTTAAAAGCCTTGGTCGTCAATCCAGAGTTACGTCATCAACTGGCTGAAAAGGCATTTGCGAGGGTGCAAGCTGAATACAGTATTGCCGCTTTATCTAGCAATATAAGCCAAGTACTGAATCAAGCATGGCAAAGTACACAAATACCAGAGCGAGCTGAACGTAAAAAAGTCGCCTTGGTCAACGTATTTTTTCCTCCGCAATCCATTGGCGGGGCGACGCGTGTTATTGCTGATAATTTTGAAGTATTACAAAAAGATTATCAGGATCAATTTGAGTTATGTGTATTTACCAGTGATTCTGAGCATAAAGAAGCACACCAGATGAGCCTTTATAATTATCATGGGGCAAGAGTTTACCGCGCAACGATTTTGTGGCGCGAGCATATGGATTGGCAACCTACCGATGAGAAAATGGGTCAATTATTTAAAGCGTTTTTACAAGCCGAGCAACCCGATATTATTCATTTTCACTGTATTCAACGCTTAGGTGGCGGTATTTTAGAAACGGCTCTGGATTCTAAAATCCCTTATCTCGTGACGGCTCATGATGCGTGGTGGATTTCTGATTATCAATTCTTGGTCGATGCTAATAATACGGTTTATCCAGAAGGGCATCCAGATCCTTATGCGCCTTATACCCCACCTAGCTTCACTACTTTAAGTGAGTCCATTGAGCGTAGCTTATATCTCAAAGATTTGTTACAGCAAGCAGGAGAGGTATTAACCGTATCGGAGTCCTTTGCTGAAATCTATCGTAAAAATGGTTTTCCTCTCATTCAAGTCAATAAAAATGGCATTTCAGAAAGCATTGCATGGCAAGCTAAAGACACTCATCATACTGATAAAGTGGTGTGTGGGCATGTCGGTGGAATGGCGGAACATAAAGGTTATTTTCTATTGAAAAAAGCGATTACTAAACTACAGCCCCAAAATTTAGAGCTATTGATCGTTGATCATTCTCATGACGAAAGTTATCGACATGAGACCCATTGGGGTAATATTCCGGTCACTTTCATTGGACGACTGAGTCAGCGGCGTATTGTCGAGCTGTATCGCCAAATTGACGTATTATTCGCACCGTCTACATGGCCAGAAAGCTATGGCTTAGTCACGCGTGAGGCAGCAGCTTGCGGGTGTTGGATCGTCGCCAGTTCTATGGGTGGCATTGGTGAAGATGTGATTGAAGGCAAGACCGGTTTTGTCATCGAGCCCACCTTAGCAGCGCTTACTGACTGTTTAAATCATATTGACAGCCAGCCAAAAATCTATAAAACCCAAGCCCCTGCACAAACCTTAAGACGGGTTAATGAACAAGTGCAAGAATTAGTAGCAATTTATCAAAATAGGACAGAAAAAAATGACTAAATTTGTAATAGGTATTGGCTCGCAACGTGCGGGTTCTACATTGCTGTATACCATTCTGGATCAATGCTCATCGATCTATATGAATCCGATTAAAGAGCTGCATTATTTTGATACCCTATTTGGTGTTCGTCATCCTAATGTACTTCAGCGCTTCTCTGCTAATCAGCTTAATAAAGATATTGAGCATATTGTAAAAGCCAAAGACCTCTCTTTTATTAATCGACGTTTTAAAAATGCGCTGCGTACCAATTTTTTATTATCCACTAAGAAAGTTCAGGCCATTAGTTATATCGACTTATATCGACCTTGTGTACATAGCAATAAGTTATTAGGCGAAGTGACACCTGAATACATGATTCTGCCGCCAAATGGAATTCAAGATATGGCGGAAACATTGGGTGAGGATACCCGAATTATTCTAATTGCACGAAATCCTGCTAAGCGTTTTATTTCAGCATTTAAATTGCTTAAACACGGCAATTCGAATATGAGTGATAAGGTTTTTGAAGAAGAGTTATTGAATATTCTTCAAAATCCTGGGCATGAAGTTTGGTTACAGGTACAAGATTCATTCAATGATTACGAGACAGCATTTAATCATTACCAAAAAGAATTCAAGCATGTGTTAATGCTGAGTTACGATGAATTATTTGGCGCACCCGAAGCAACTGCTGCAATCCTTTCAGTGTTCTTAGAATTAGAAATATCCCTACCAAAATATAAAAAAGTCATTGAAACAAAAGTGAATATGATAGAAGAAACCACTGAGGTTTCAGAGGAAACTTATGCCTTATTGCAAGAAAGATATGCAGCGAGTCAGGCTTATTTGGATAAGATTTTCGGAAAAGATGTTTGTCGTGCGTAAAGCTAAGGAATAGCCATGATTGCGAATCTTTTAATTGGTGCAGGTGCAATGAAAGCAGGCAGTACCTGGCTATATAAGCAATTAGAAAAACATCCCCATATTCATTTTACCCCGGAAAAAGAAATCCATTATTTCTCTTTCAACGAAGATTGGGGAGATAAGCTCTATCGCAGAGATCGTAATAGGCGTTTAAATAAGGCAATTCGAGAACAGAATAGCGAGAAGACTATTGATTGGTATAATCGTTATGCACAACCCGATGAACTAACTGATGAATGGTATTGTTCATTATTTGAAGGTGTTGCTGATGATGTCTATTGTGCTGATTTTTCTAATCAATACTCTTTACTCGATATTGAGGCGCTCCAGCACATTAAACGGATTAGCTCTAATGTTAAGGTTATTTACACTTTACGTGATCCATTAGAGCGATTATGGTCGCATGTCAAATTTCATTATAAATTTAGAGGTCAAGAAGATAGTGTAAATATCATCACTATTCGCGCATTTAGAAAACTCCTTGAATTTCCTTGGTTTTGGAAAAATACGGATTATCTCGCCAATTATGATCGCCTCGTGACGGTATTTGGTGAATCTAATGTGAAGCTTTTTTATTTAGACAATTTTATTGCTTCACCGCAGGATTCTTTATGGCATTTAGAAGAGTTTTTGGGAATTAGCCATATGGATTATCAATTAGCCTCTGCCAAACGTAAATTTAATACCACGAAAGAACTGGTCATGCCGAATCAATGGCAACGCCTAGCTATGATTAAACTAAGGCCGCAATATCAAGCATTAGCTGAACGGGGCTTATTGCATCCTAATTGGACGTATTAACCTTAACCTAAAATACCTGTGGTGCTAGTCCCTAATAATTTCCGCCCTTTGTTGCTAAGGGCGGAATCATGATTAATCTAATTGTCAGTTAATGATCGCAATTGATGTCAATAAACTTCATTAGGGCATCGGCGTTAAAGTCGTTAATAGAAAAATTACCCTCATCCAGATTTAGAATAATAGGCTTCAGTGTTTTGTCGGCTTGTTTTTGATAAGCACGGTAAATGCTTCCGCCGACATCTGGCAACATGAAAAAATGCGTATTGCCAGGCGCCACTAAATCAATTTTTGCTAAGATACTACTGTTGCTCAGCACTAATGCGCGTGTTCGTTTAGAGCTCATATCAGATATTTGATAACGCTGTGTTAATAAACCCTTATCGCTAATCGTACAACTTTCACTGAGTGCATTATTGATATTTCCGGGAATTTTAACGCGTTCTAATAACACGGCAGATTGTGCAATAGAGGCTAAACTTAATAAGACTAAAGTGATTATTTTTTTCATGATGAATTCCAAATATGAAATGAATGATTAGCGTGCAATGTTGTACGTCAGGTCATTATCATAATTTCAATTAGCAAAGAAATTACACTCTTGTGGACATTATTCTCGGGTAATAAACGCTAATTTACTAATTCCAGCTTTATGGACAATCGCCATGGCTTCTGCCACTTTCCCATATGGTACGGCGGTGTCGGCCTGCAATTGCACGGCAAGCTCACTATCGGCGGCGAGTAAGTCGTGTAGTTGTGATTCTAATGAGTCTAAGGCTTGTACTTTTTCATTCAACAGAATGCCGCCTTGCGCGTCTATGGATAAAGTCGCTAAATGTTTATCTGGGCTAGGATCGGTTTTTTCGGTCTTTGGCAAGTCCACATGGACGGCTTGGGTTAAGAGGGGCGCGGTCACGATAAAAACGACTAATAACACTAACATCACGTCAACCAGTGGCGTGACATTGATTTCACTCATCGCCTCGCGATCAGAGGATGAATCTGTTTTAAATCCCATTATTCCTCTCCTGTATTAGCTTTAAGTCCGGCTTTAACCGCCAAATTAAGAAAATCAGTTGCGAAATATTCCAGCTCGCCTTCCGCCAGTTTGATACTGCGGATAAAGAAGTTATACGCTAATACCGCCGGTATCGCAGCGGCAATGCCAATGGCGGTGGTAACCAAGGCTTCACCGATAGGGCCAGCAACAACATCCAAGCTGGCTGATTTTGCAGCACTAATACTTTGTAACGCGTGCATAATGCCCCAGACCGTACCGAACAAACCCACGAACGGTGAGGTACTGCCTATACTGGCGAGTATAGACAGACCTTGCTCTAAGGCTTTACGCTCTTTACTGATTTGCTGGCGCAACGAACGTTCAAGAATCGATTGAAGATCACCGCTTAATTCCAGTGTTGAGCGTTGACCTTGACCATCACTTAAGGCATGAAAACCGACGCCCGCGATACGACCTAGTGCACTCGAACCGTGTTCTAATGCAGCGGCGGCAGAGAGGTCGCTGGCTACCCAAAAAGTTTCAGCATAAGCACGGTTATTTCGGCTGATTGTCCACATCATCCAGCTTTTATAAAAAATAATTGACCAGGTGATAACGGAAAAACCGATTAAGACCCATAAGGTGATTTGTACAATATTGGTTGAAGAGAGTTCTAGCATAAATAACCTTGCTTTGGATTGTTAGTGTTTAAATTTGAAAGTAATGGGTACTCTAACCCAGTCATCGACGGATTTGTCGCCTTTATGAGCAGGAATGAAACGCCAAGCCTTAACTTGTTCAACAGCCGATTCATCCAATATTTCATGACCACTGCTTTGAACGATTTTGACTTCCCCTGCCTCGCCGTTTGCTAAAACACGTATTTCCAAGATGACCGTACCTTCCCATTGTCTGGTTTGTGCAATACGTGGGTAATGGGTTGGCGGATTATTGAGAGACGGGGACTTGTAATCTGCTTTTACCAAGGATTCTGTAACTGCCGGTGGTGTGGTTGTCTCCGCTTTAGTCGGAGTTGGTTCTAATCTAACGGCTTTCTCCGTCGTGCTTGCGACCGGCGGTGTAACGCGGGCTACATCTGGTAGAGTCGGTATCGGTAAAGGATTGGGTTTTAGTGCAGGTTTGGGTTTAGGTGTAGGTGTAATCGGTTTAGGTTTGGGTTTAGTGACAATAGCAGGCGGTTGCGGCTTAGCCGGTTTCGTTTCTGGCTCTTGTTTAGCTATGATTACGGGCTCTGCTTTAGCCGTTGGAGCAGACGTCAGCTCGACTTCGATCAATTGGGCGGGTTTGACCATCGGTGGCAACGTATCGGGTACGGTTTGCCAGCTAAGCCATGTTCCAAGATGTAAAAAAACCGAGAGGGCAATAGCCACCAGTGTCAATGAATAGGTATTCTGTCCTTGGGCAGGTGTTTTTTGAATCATTAAGTAGTTGGTAAATAACGGACTAAACTGGGATTAAATGGCTGAAACCACAGCCCAAGGACTTGGCATTGGCGATCAACAAAGCAGACGATACACCTTGTTGCAATTAGCCTGTTGGAGTAGATGCCTAATTGGCTGGCAATTCTATCAGGCAGTTAGCTGAAAAACGAGCTTTTATCATGATTAAACTTAGTCTAACGACAACTCAGTCATTAGGCAAACGTGTGTTAACACCCGTTCACTTGTATTTCTCCTGTTAATCGTTATAAAAATCGCTTAAGTATTAAGGATGTCGTGTTTTTTGACTAGCCGTAGCAGTTGTTCAGTAAATGCGAGTTCTGGACTCGCCGTGACTGGCACGTACCAATGCTGTTTGCTAGCAAATGCCGCGCACTTGACAGCGTCTTTTTCTGTCATCAAGACCGGCTGATCATCGTCAAAAACAATATCACCGTGCCGAAAGGCATAATGATCAGGAAAACTGTGCTTGCTACTGGCGATACCGTGAGCGGCTAAGTGTTTAAAAAAACGCTGAGGATTGCCGATTCCCGCTAGGGCGTGACATGGGCGGTCAGAAAATTGGCTTAAGGGGATTTGTTTGCCCGTGACTAAATTAACCGCTGTATTGCCAATAAGCTGCATGGCGTATTCATTGTCTTCGTATTTTTCACCGTTGACGATAATTAAGTCGACGCTTTGCAAACGACTAATAGGCTCGCGTAATGGGCCCGCTGGAAGGCAATAGCCATTGCCAAAACGACGCTCGCCATCAATGACGGCAATTTCAATATCACGTCGCAAAGCATAATGTTGTAAGCCGTCATCCGAGAGAAGGATTGTACAAGCATGCTCTCTTAACAGGTGTATGGCAGCCTCTACACGTCGTGGGCCGACTACCACCGGACAGCCCGTTTGTTTGGCCAGCACTAACGCTTCATCACCAACCAAAGCAGCTGAGCTGTCGGTACTGACTGATTGAGGCCAAGAGTCTACCTGACCACCATAGCCCCGGCTGATAATGCCGGGTTTATAGCCGAGTGTTTTGAGCCAATTTGCCATCCAGATGATTAATGGTGTTTTGCCGGTTCCACCAACGGTGATATTGCCGATGACAATGACCGGTACAGGTAAACGAGTGGATTTTAATAACCTCAGACGGTACAAAAATTTTCTAAATCGCACCACATCAGCAAATAAAAAGCCAAATGGCATCAGCCACATGCCGATAAATTGATCTTTATACCAAACATTTTCAAGCCACTTTTGGCATTGAGCATAGCGGTTGCTGACGCTTATCATGGTTTTTTGTTATCCGGTTTAAGTGCGCCAAAACTAATACGGCTATAACCTGCATGAGCGGCAGCATCTAAGGCTTTCATGACAGCTTGATGCGGCGTATTGCTATCCGCATTGATAATAACAGGTATTTGAGCGGGATCAGTCGCTGATTTTCGTAATGCCTGAATTAAAGTATCCAGTTGTTGGTTAATCAACTCATGCGGTAATTCATCATTTCTTTGTAAATAATACACCCCATCCACATCAATGCTGAGTGTGACGCTGTCGGGGGGCTCTTCAGTTAGTGTTGCATCGGCTTCAGGCAATTGGATTTTAATTTCGGTTTGTCTGGAGAACGTTGTACTCACCATGAAAAAAAACAGCAGCAATAAGACGACATCGACCATTGAGGTCATGGAAATCTCAGGCGTTACTCGCCGTTTACGATGAAATTTCATAGCAGTGGCTCACGATCACCATGCAGGATATCAACTAATTTGAGCGCTTCAGCTTCCATGTTCACCACAAACTCATCAACAAGACGCTCGAAATAGCGATGAAAAATAAGACTGGGAATCGCCACTGTCAAACCGGCAGCAGTGGTGATTAAAGCGACAGAAATACCGCTAGCTAAAACAGCGGGGTCACCAACGCCATGTGCGACGATCGCAGTAAACGCCTGAATCATACCGATGACCGTGCCTAATAAGCCTAACAGCGGGGCAATCGAGGCGATAGTCCCTAAGGTGTTTAAATAGCGCTCTAGCTGGTTGACCACTTGATGACCCGCTTCTTCTATACATTCTTTCATAACATCTCGCCCGTGATGACTATTTGCCAGCCCCGCCGCGAGTACAAAACCTAATTGCGAGTTGCTTTTTAATAGATGTAACGTTTTATCATCGAGTTTTTTTTCACGGCTTAATCGCCAGACTTGGGGAACTAAATCGGGTGGCAAGACTTTCTTTTTTTGCAATGTCCAAAAACGCTCGATAATAATTGCCATCGCGGCAAGCGAGCAAAGAATCAATGGCATCATCATCCAGCCGCCACTTTTTATGATTTCAAACACGATTTTTCCTGATAAAGTATAAGGGTAATAAATTGTTGCATGGTGTTTATTTTATCCTAAAGCCGCTTGAACACGAGGCGTTTTGCCAATCCAAATCACTGCAATGATTAAGGCCACACCACAGGCCATAGCGGCAAGCGTAAAAACAAGCTCAGATCCCGCAGTTTCCCAAAAATAACCGCTATAAATGCCACCCAGCATACCACCAAGTCCATAACAAAGGCTGCCGTATAAGGCTTGACCTTTGCCTTGATGTATACGACCAAAATAACGATGAACCAAATGAATCGCTGCGACATGGGTGCTGCCAAAGGTTGCGGCATGTAAAACTTGGGCGGCGATTAATACCGGCAAATTATCCGCATATTTTGCAATCAACAGCCATCGAATGATCGCCAAAAAAATACTACACAGAAAAATGCGTCGTAGCGAAAAGCGCCGCAACACTTTTTGCATCAATAAAAATAACAAAACCTCAGCAATAATACCCAGTGCCCAAAGGCTACCGGTTAACGTGGCTGAATAGTGTAATTGCTTTAAATAAATCGAATAGAAGACGTAATAAGGCGTATGAGCAAATTGCAGCAGCGTACCCGCCACAAAAAAAGCAATGACTTCAGGTTTTTTGATAATTTCTAAGAGACTCAGTGAGGTTTTTGTGTGTTCATTGGGATGCGCTTCAGGGATGAGCAAACTCACTAATGCCCCTAAGCCTAATAATGTCGTAATAGCAATCGGTAATAAAATGAGTGGCAAGCTATCCAGCAATATACCAATGCCGAGCACAGCAACAATAAAGCCAATCGAACCCCAAAGCCGAATCTGACTGTAATGGTGTGGCTTTTCACGTAAATGAAATAAGGTCACGGCCTCAAATTGGGGAAGTGCGGCATTCCAAAAAAAACTGAAACTGATAGTAATCAGCGCAAATCCAAAATAACGATCGACATACAAAAAACCGGCAAACAGTACAGTTGAAATGAGCGAGGTAATGCGGATGATTGGCATACTTTTTTGGGTATGATCCGCAATCCACCCCCATAAGTTGGGGGAAATGATTTTCGTACCCGCCATGAGCGCGAACAGCTCGCCAATTTGTGCGGTATTGCAACCGACCTCTTTAAGGTACAAACTCCAATAAGGAGAAAGAACACCTAGAGTTGCAAAGTAAAAAAAATAATAGCCCGACAAACGCCAGTAAGGAATAGTCATAACATATTGACAGTAAAGCTGAAAACCTAGGTTTTCAGCTTTAAGTGTTTATCTTAAAATCGGTAGCCCTGAGACAACACCGGTATTTTGCGCTCTATGGCGTAAAAAATGATCCATGAGGACAATCGCCATCATCGCTTCAGCAATGGGTGTGGCACGAATGCCCACGCAAGGATCATGACGACCTTCGGTAATGACAGTGGCTGCTTCGCCGTGTTGATTAATGGTTTGTCCGGGTAAACGCAAGCTGGAGGTGGGTTTAATAGCAAGACTGGCAGTAATAGCTTGACCGCTGGAAATGCCGCCTAAAATACCGCCTGCATGGTTGCTTAAAAAACCCTCGGGACTGATTTCATCGCGAAATTGTGTGCCTTTGCTGTTGACGCACGCAAACCCATCACCAATTTCCACACCTTTGACGGCGTTAATACTCATGAGAGCATAAGCTAATTCAGCATCTAAGCGATCAAAAATCGGCTCACCTAAACCGGGTGGAACGTTACTGGCCACCACTTCAATTTTTGCACCTATCGAATCGCCTTCTTTACGCAAGGCATCCATGAATTGTTCCATGACAACGATTTTATCGGCGTCAGGGCAGAAAAAAGGGTTGCTATCAATAATAGCCCAATCAACTTTTTCGATTTTGATAGGGCCTAATTGCGAAAGATAGCCGCGAATCGTAATCCCCGCCTGCTCGCTGAGATATTTTTTAGCAATGCTTCCAGCAGCAACCCGCATCGCGGTTTCACGGGCTGACGATCTACCGCCGCCACGATAATCACGAAAACCGTATTTTTGTTGATAGGTGTAATCGGCATGACCTGGCCTAAACGTGTCAGCAATCTTGGTGTAATCCTTGGAGCGTTGATCAGTGTTTTCGATCAATAAACCGATCGGTGTGCCGGTGGTTTTACCTTCAAAGACACCAGATAAAATTTTAACCTCATCCGCTTCACGCCGTTGCGTAGTATGGCGAGATGTACCGGGTTTACGACGATCCAAATCCAACTGAATATCCGCTTCGCATAAGGCCATGCCGGGTGGACAGCCGTCAACGATGCAGCCTAAAGCCAAACCGTGGCTTTCACCAAACGTGGTGACTGTAAATAATTTACCGAGAGTATTTCCAGACATTAGCTCAACGCCGCCACGAAAAGAGGATGATAAAGATTGACTTGCTCTGCGGTTAGTAAAAATACACCGTCTCCACCGCGTTCAAAATCCAGCCAGTAAAAAGGGACTTCAGGGAAGGTATTTTGTAGGGTTTCTGCACTACTGCCCACCTCAACAACCAAAATACCTTTTTCCGTCAGATAATTATCTGCATCGGCTAACAATCTGATCACAATATCTAAGCCAGACTCGCCACCTTTTAGACCGATTTCTGGTTCCGCACGAAACTCAGCTGGTAATTGCTCCCATTCCTCATGGCAAACATAGGGCGGATTACTGACAATGATGTCGTAATGGGTTTCTGGCAGCTCTTCAAATAAATCAGATTGATATAGCGTAATAACCCCATCGAGTTGATGTTTGCTGATATTAATTTCTGCAACTTCGATAGCGTCTTTTGATAACTCAATGGCATCGACAAAGGCATCAGGGAACGCATAAGCACAGGCAATCGCGATACAGCCACTACCGGTACATAGATCGAGTATGCCTTGCACATGATCTTCATCAACCCAAGGTGCAAAACGTTTTTCAATTAATTCGGCAATCGGCGACCTAGGTACAAGTACCCGCTCATCGACATAAAACGATAGGCCGGCGAAAATAGCTTCATGGGTTAAATAAGCCCCAGGAATACGAGTGTTGATACGTTTGTCAATGATTTCAATGACATGCTGGCGCTCGTCCAAGGTCAAGACCGTATCAAAATACGCTTCACTCAAATCATATGGTTGATGAATTGTGTGCAAAACCAAGGCGGCCGCCTCGTCAAGCGCCGTAATTGTACCGTGACCAAAGTTGACTTGGGACTCTGCAAAGCGGCTGGAAGCCCAGCGGATGTAGTCGCGAAGGGTAGCTAAGGTGGTTAAAACTTCAGAAGGTGTTGATTGCATAATTCATTTCAATAAAAGTGGAGGTAAAAAGGAAGATAAACCGGGCTTAATTCGATGAATCCAATGCGTTATAAACCATCAGCCTTAGCCTTGGCCTCTTTGGCACCGTCGTAATTTTTCTGTATTTCTCTGGCTTTGGCAATTAAAAGCCAACTGTGTTTTTTTAGTGCTGCATCATTGGCGGCGAGTTGAGCGGCTTTTTTCGCTAAATCTTCAGCTAATCGAGGCTTGGCTTCTTTCATCCGCAGCAGCGCTAATTTGTAATATAACGTGGCATTTCTAGGCTCTATTCTAATCGCGCGTTCGATGGTAGTTGCCGCCGTTGGTAAGTTGCCTCCTTCCGCATTTTGGTTGGCGGCAATCACCAGTGCGCCAATGGCAGGTGATAAGGGGGCAAACGTGGTTAGTGGCTCAAATGCCAACGTTGGTGGAACTTCAGGTGGCGGCGGTGGCGCGAGTATAACCGGTGGTAACAACACTTGCGGCTTAACTTCCGTTGGTGTTGGCACGGCAGGCGGATTAGATTCCGGCGGTGGTGAGGGCGTTACGGTCAGTGCATTTGGCGTTTGTTGTTGTAAGGCTGCCAGCTCTTGTTCTTGCTCAGGCGTTAATAAAGAGGTCGGCTGTTCGCTATTTAAAGGTTCAGCGGGCAACTCGGTCATCGGTGTACTTTGCGCTTCGGGCAAGGCTTTAATTTGTATATTTTCTGATGATTCTGGAGTCGGAGGCGGTATAGGCGTAGGTATTGGCACAGGCGCTGGGCGGGCGACCACAGGACGGCTTTGATAAACGGGAGCAGGGAGCTGTGAACCTGAAAGCCCCGCACAACCGACCAGTGCTGATGGTAAAATACTGATTAAAAGAAGTCGTTTAGTGAGCATGGTGGGAAATAGTCAGCCAGTTTGGACTGGCAATGAGTGAGCATAAGTGGATTATAAATGCCTTACTTGATTTCTACCAGTTCGCTTATGTTTCATGCATGCGTCAATAGCCGCTCAATGATAGAGGTTATGTTTATTAATTTATTATTTTTCAATTAGATAGTTTTTTTCATTCAAGCGTAATGGTTACTCAGTAAGCAGCGCTTTTAATGCTAACAGAGGAACATTCATTACTTTGGGTTCAAAGCTGGATTGATTGGATAATTCTAAATGACCACCATGTTGGGTAATCACATACAGCCCTTTATCTAATGGCGTAGGTGGCAATATTGTTGGGTATTACCTGCCTGCCACTGCACCTAAAATACGATGTTCTTGATAACGAGGAAGGCGCCGTTTAATTTTACCTAGCCATTCAAGGTGTTCATTGACGTCATCCACACTTAAATGGCTTTTACATTCGATGGTAATCGTGTCTTTATCGTTAACGACCAACAAATCAATTTCCAATCCGTCACCATCTCGCTTAACAGAAATACTTTGTTGAACTTCGTACACATCAATACCGCATTGTTGAAATAATCTGACGGCGGTGGGCGTACTGCTTCTTCAACAAACTCCCCTAAACGATCGTTTAAATGCCCAACTCTAGCAGTAATGACCTTGATGTCACGAGCCGTTTTTTAACATTTTTATAGGTTCGCTTGTCTAAAATGGTCGTTTTCATCAGTCTAAAAATTACCCATTATTAAATCAGCTTAGATGCCCTCAGTCATAATGAGAATTGCTGATTGGAGAGGCGGCACATGTTCCCAGCATAAAACCCTGTGTTACAATTTTGCCCAAGCGGTCTAAATCGCAGCACCCGACACAACCTCAAGCACGCCGTATAACGTCACCTCATTATCTTGGAAAACCACTTTGAAAGATCAATCATTTACCTTTGAACAAATCCACATCGAAGTTGCCAGAAATGCCACCGATGACTTTAATCTTTTTCATGATAAACACAAATGGTTGGAGATTACTCATAATCCATTCAAAGGGCCTATTGTGCTGGGTTTTCAGCTAAATACGCTAATCGAATACCAATTGCGCTTATATCGCGAGACGCTGCATGAAGATCAGATTATTACCGATAAACAACTGCGCTTTAGCAATTACCAAATCAATTTTGTCAATGCACTGAGGCCGCGCCAAGAAATGTCGCTGGAAATCAAAAAAACATTAATTAACACTATCCCTGACTTAACCTTAACCAATCGCATCAGTATTAAATCGCAAGGCAAAATCATCTTACTGGGCTATAAAAAAGAAACCCGTACACCTTTATTTTTGGCCGATACCGATCTCAGTACACTGCCCGATTTAAATTCAATCCCCGATAAATCTCTTGTTCCCAATAGCGATTTTTTTATTAAGCAAAAACGCATGAATAACGGCAATGTTAAAAATTTTCTGTCCGGCTCATTAGCGGAACAATCCGATTATTTTGATGAGTTAACACATATCGCTAATTATCCAGAAATTTTCCCCTGCAGCTTAACCTCTGGTGTCTTGCTAGAAAAAGCCCAGCTTGAGCATCATGATTTTAAAGCTAACCCGATGGTGTACACCTCGCACAATATTTCAGTGGATCGCTTTTTAATCAAGCAGCTTAAAAACAATGATCAATTGTTTATTCTCGTCAAACAGTTACCCGAGTCGCAAGAAAACACGCTCAATCACACCAGTATTTTACTACGCACCTATGAATGCTACGGATTATTGGAAAATAAAGAAATTTTATTCAGAATAAAACTTAACTTAGTGCCTTTAGAGGAAATTATCAAAAGCTTAAGAATAAAACCACGTCTTTGACTTAGTTGCTTAATTGTCTGTACCCAAATTTCACAAATACACTATATCTGCTTTTACATTGATAAACATTGTCTATATAATGCGCGGTCCTACGGGGCACAACGCCCTCCTTGCTTTACCCTTTAACTGATAACTTAAGGGAAGGCTTTTACCAAAAGGAAATCAAATGCGACATTATGAAATCATCTTTTTAGTTCATCCTGACCAAAGCGCTCAGGTTCCCAGTATGATTGATCGTTACAAATCAACCATCGAAGCCAGTTCTGGAAAAATCCACCGACTGGAAGATTGGGGACGTAGACATTTGGCTTATCCCATTAAAAAGATTCACAAAGCCCATTATGTATTAATGAACATTGAGTGTGACCAGACAACCTTG
The DNA here is from genome assembly GCA_903945375.1 of uncultured Methylococcaceae bacterium. GTDB lineage: Bacteria > Pseudomonadota > Gammaproteobacteria > Methylococcales > Methylomonadaceae > Methylovulum. Next base: position 19,818 of record CAJAVP010000097.1, read on the forward strand.
GCAGAGCTGGAAACCAATTTCCGGTTTAACGATGCCATTCTGCGTAGCATGACTTTGTTGCAAAAACACGCAATCACTGAAGTATCTCCTATCGCCATCTCGACGGCAGAAGAAAATAGACTAGCCGAATCCCGTGCTAAAGATGCGGCAGCAAAAGAAGCCGCTGCTCTCGCTTCAACTGCACCCGAAGATGAACTGGATTTAGATGACATCGAAGACTTCGATGCCGACGACATCATTCCTGAATAATAAAATTAATTAAGGGCTTAAGGAGATATCTCATGGCACGTAACATTAGACGTAAAAAATTCTGTCGCTTCAGTTCTGAAGGCGGCACACAAATCGATTACAAAGATTTGGACTTATTAAGCGATTACATTACCGAAACCGGTAAAATTGTTCCCAGCCGCATAACCGGTACCAGTGCGAAATATCAAAGAGAACTGTGTACGGCAATTAAACGGGCACGTTTTATCGCCTTGCTGCCATTCTGCGACGCACACAAATAATAAACCGAGGCAGGCATTATGAATTTTTTAGCGGCGTATATCATGCGAGGAAGATTACAAGCCATGATGGTGGCCTCTTCCTTAGCGCTGCTATCGCTCATGATGCCTCCTGTAAGTATTGTAAGTTCAGCCTCGGTTGCTCTGGTCACGTTACGACTGGGGGCTTCTGAAGGCTTATATGTATTGCTCTGTTCCAGTGTCGCGGCGGGTGTATTGGGGTTGGTTCTACTAGGCAATTATCAGTTTGCTTTAGCCTATGCGGCAGTCTTATGGTTTCCTGTTTGGCTGATTTCAATCGTGCTTCGAGAAGGACGTCACTTATCGCTAGCGGTGGAAATTGCCGTTCTCTTGGGTGTCATCAGTGTGGTTGGCTATTACTTCTACAACCCAGATGCGGCCGTGGTTTGGAAAACCCTGTTAACTCAATTACTACCCGAGCCTGCGGTACCCATTGAAGATGCAAATCGGGTCATTGAAAAAATGTCCCATTACATGATTGGCATCATAGCTGCCGGTACGGTGTTTAGTTTACTATTTGGCTTATTCTTAGGACGTTGGTGGCAAGCTAATCTGTACAATCCGGGTGGATTTAAACAAGAATATTTATCACTGAGTACACAACCGAGATTGGCTATTGCCAGCATTTTTGTGTTAGCTGTGGCATTATTAGGCAATGGCTTTTTTTCTGAATTAGCTTGGAATGCCAGTATTTTGCTTTTTGTACTCTACACGGTTATTGGTACGGCGGTGTTACACACGGTCTTTGCCGCTATGAAAATGGCTCGCTATGCCGTACCCCTGTTTTATATTACGCTGTTTATGATACCCCATGCCTTATTGCCCGTCGCGTTAGTCGGCTTGGCGGACGCATGGCTGAACTTACGAAAACATAAATCCAATCAATCTTAACGCCTATGTGCGTTACTATTCGGCTGAAAACCGAACAACTGAGGTAATAAAAGATGGAAGTCATTCTGCTTGAAAAGATAGCAAACTTAGGAAACTTGGGTGATAAAGTCACCATTAAAGCGGGTTATGGTAGAAACTATTTAATTCCACAAGGCAAAGCCGTCGCAGCAACAAGCACTAAAATTGCGGAATTTGAAGCACGCCGTGCTGAACTTGAAAAGCTGGCGGCTGAGAAATTTGCTGCTGCACAAAATCGTGCTGAAGCACTCAGCAAACTAAGCATTATTATCACCCACAAAGCTGGCGACGAAGGTCGCTTGTTCGGCTCAGTGGGCACTCATAATATCGCTGAAGCTATTACTGCGGCAGGTGTTGCGGTTGAAAAACAAGAAATTCGTTTACCGCATGGTGCAATTCGCCATCTTGGCGATTTTGACGTTGCGATTAATGTTCATAGTGATATCACGGTAACATTACCGATTAAAATCGCCCCTGAAGCTTAATTTGCACACACTTGGTTTCAATAAGTGACCTTCAAAGCCCGCATGAGTAATCAAGCGGGCTTTTTAATGGCTAAGCTCTCGTTATGATGCGCGTTTTCTATACGCTATTGTTTTACTTAGCTTGTCCCGCTCTAGTCTTGCGTTTGCTGTGGCGTGGTCGTAAAAACCCCGACTATCGTCAACGTATAGCCGAACGCTTTGCCATTTATCCCGCTCAGCGCCATAGCCCTGAGGTGTTTTGGTTTCATGCCGTCTCAGTCGGTGAAGCAGAGGCACTATTCCCCCTTATTCGTGAGTTACAAGCTCGACATCCAAACGCTGAGTGGCTTATTACAACGACCACACCCACTGGCTCTGCGCGTGTTAGATCCGTTTTGAAAGAAACCGTCTCTCATGTCTATTTACCTTACGATCTCCCCGATGCCATTGAGCGATTTATGCGGCATTTTAAGCCTCAATTGGCAGTATTCATGGAAACTGAAATTTGGCCGAACATTTATGCGTACTGTGGTCAACAGGCTATCCCTTTGTATATCATCAATGCCCGTTTATCCGAGCAATCCGCTCGGGGTTATCAAAAAATCCCAAGCTTGATACGACCCGCATTGGCAAACATCATGGCTATTGCCGCGCAAACCGCAGACGATCAAAACCGCTTCATTCAAATTGGCGCAAATCCACAACACATTGTCACACTGGGCAATATCAAATTTGATGTTAATCTCTCTCAAGACCACCTTGAACAAGGTCTGCGATTAAAACAAGATGTTTTTAGAGGACGTTTTGTTTGGATATGTGCTAGCACCCATCCAGAAGAAGAAATTATTTGTCTAACGCTTTATCAGCAGCTCAAACAAGCTATTCCGGAATTACTTTTACTGATCGCACCTAGACATCCAGAGCGATTTTTAACCGTACAAAAATTAGCCGAACAACGGGGATTTGTCACTATCACTCGCAGCGCAAATCTCGCCTGCTCAACCGCAACGGATGTTTATCTCGCTGACACCTTAGGGGATTTAAAAATGCTCTATACCACAGCGGATATTGCTTTAGTTGGCGGCAGTCTAGTGCCTATTGGAGGGCATAATATCCTCGAAGCGGCGGTTGCTGGTGTGCCTATTTTATTCGGTCCATATATGAACAATTTCAAATTAATTGCCCAAAATATCTTAGCTGAACAAGCCGCTATTCAATGTTTAGATGATAAGGCCTTAGCAAACGCTGTTCTTATGCTCTATCAATCGCCCGAGCAACGCCTTGCAATGGTTCAAAAAGCCAAGGCGTTTATCATCCAAAACCAAGGCGTTATGCTTAGAACCTGTGCCTTGCTTGAAACATCCCTATTGGCGAGCAACCCAATATAAGCCCGAGTTATTTTCGCCAGGCCATCATCACTTTCATTAGCTCGTCATCTTCCAACGTCAATAAGCTCACAAAATGCGCTTGTTCGACTAAACTTGCGCTCGGATAATGCTTGCGTAAATAGTTATCTAGCAGTAAATCCAATTCTCGACTGCCACGACGGCACTGCCATTGCAGACGAGAAAATTCTCGATCATCATTGATCAACCTAATTGCCTTTTGACTAGCATTTGTTTGGTTTCAGCAATCGCCTTAGCAGGATTTAAGCCCTTTGGACAGGTATCAGTGCAGTTCATAATGGTATGGCAACGGTATAATTTGAAAGGATCTTCTAATTCATCCAATCGTGCCCCAGTATTTTCATCGCGACTATCTACCAACCAACGATAGGCTTGCAATAAAACAGCGGGGCCTAAATAACGTTCGCTGTTCCACCAATAACTGGGACAACTGGTTGAGCAACATGCGCATAACACGCACTCATATAAACCATCCAACTTAGCACGATCTTCATGGCTTTGTAAGCGCTCAGAATCCGCTGGTGCCGGCGTTTGTGTGGCTATCCACGGTTTAATCGAGGCGTATTGGGCATAAAAATGCGTCATGTCCGGCACTAAATCTTTGACCACTTGCATATGGGGTAACGGAAAAATTTTAATCGTACCCGGATAGCTATCAATAGCCTTAGTACACGCTAAGGTATTTTTGCCGTTGATATTCATCGCGCAAGAGCCGCACACACCTTCACGACACGAGCGCCGGAACGTCAGTGTGCTATCAATGTCATTTTTGATTTTTAGCATGGCATCCAATACCATAGGGCCACACTCATCCATATCGAGTAGGTAACTATCGATACGCGGATTTTCGCCAGAATCAGGATTCCACCGATAAATTTCAAAGCGTCGGGTATTGCTTGCACCTTGAGGTGCAGGAAAAGTTTTGCCTTCGGTGACTACCGAATTTTTGGGTAACGTAAATTCAGCCATGAGAAAGTTCTCGTTTGATTTTTAAAATACGGATGATGAATGCTTTATTCATAACAATTCCTGAAGCGAATTAGCGTCAATAAACTCGCTCTTTAGGCGCAATGACATCAACTTCATCAGTCAAGGTAAACAAGTGCACAGGACGATAGTCGATTGTAACCTCACCTTCTTTCCGCCAAGTCAGCGTATGTTTTAGCCAGTTGTCATCGTCACGTTTTGGATAATCCTCACGCGCATGTCCGCCACGACTTTCTTGGCGATTGCCAGCTGCGGTAATACTGACCTCGGCTTGTGCTAAGAGATTATCCAATTCTAAAGCTTCAACCAATTCGGTATTCCAAATCAGTGATTTATCTTGAACGCCTAAATCAGCAAACGACCCGCTAATCGTTGCCATTGCCCGTATCCCTTCATCCAATGTGCTTTGCGTTCTAAACACCGCAGCTTTAGTTTGCATGGTACGTTGCATCGCCGAGCGAATATCTGCACTTGTACGGTTACCTTTGGCATGGCGTATTTTATCAAAACGCGCTAAAGCCTCGTCACAAGCCGCTTTGGCTAATGGTTTTTGTGCCGTCCCAGGTTTAATCAACTCAGCACAACGAATAGCCGCTGAACGACCAAACACCACTAAATCTAACAATGAGTTTGAACCTAATCGGTTAGCACCATGCACTGAAACACAAGCCGCTTCACCAATTGCCATTAAACCGGGCACTACTTTATCCGGATTATCGCCCTCTAATGTGACCACTTCCGCTTTGTAGTTGGTTGGAATCCCGCCCATGTTGTAATGAACCGTTGGTAATACGGGAATCGGTTCTTTAGTGACATCGACACCAGCAAAAATTTTCGATGTCTCAGCAATACCAGGCAAGCGCTCATGAATAATGGCGGGATCAAGATGCTCAATATGCAAATAAATATGATCTTTCAGTTTGCCGACCCCGCGTCCTTCATTAATTTCGATGGTCATAGCGCGACTGACCACATCGCGGGAAGCCAAATCTTTCGCAGATGGCGCGTAACGCTCCATAAAACGCTCACCTTCCGAATTGGTGAGATATCCACCTTCACCCCTAACACCTTCGGTAATCAAACAGCCTGAGCCATAAATGCCGGTAGGATGGAACTGAACAAACTCCATATCTTGCAACGGCAAACCGGCGCGTAGCACCATCGCATTACCATCACCTGTCACCGTGTGAGCCGACGTGCAGGAGAAATAGCTGCGCCCATAACCGCCCGTTGCCAATACGGTTTGATGCGCTTTAAATAAATGCAAAGAACCATCATCCAAACACCAAGCCAACACGCCTCGGCATTCGCCGTCCTGCATAATTAAATCGAGGGCAATATACTCAACAAAAAACTCCGCATTATGCTTGAGTGCTTGTTGATATAAGGTATGCAAAATCGCATGACCGGTTTTGTCTGCCGCCGCACAAGTGCGTTGCGCCTGACCTTTACCGTAATGTGTGGTCATACCACCAAAAGCACGTTGGTAAATTTTGCCATCTGCCGTGCGTGAAAATGGTACGCCATAATGCTCTAACTCAATCACGGCAGGAATGGCCTCACGGCACATGTACTCAATCGCATCTTGGTCGCCTAACCAATCTGACCCTTTAACCGTATCGTACATATGAAAACGCCAATCATCTTCGCCCATATTGCCCAATGCAGCACTGATTCCACCTTGCGCGGCAACCGTATGACTGCGCGTCGGGAAAACTTTAGTCAAGCAGGCTGTTTTTAAGCCTTTTTCAGCCATACCAAAGGTAGCACGTAAACCCGCACCACCCGCGCCGACCACGATAACATCGTAACTGTGTTCAATTATTTTATAGCTGGAAGTCATAACTTATCCTGTGATTGCAAGCGTTCTAAACTCGGCGAGTAAAGCCGCTAATGCCAAAAAGCCGATACTTAGTTTGATCACCCAAACCGTAATAATTTTAGCGCCCTCATTACCCACATAATCTTCAACGACCACTTGCATTCCTGAAGCCGCATGATGGAATGCTGAGAGTATCCAGGCCAGAAGACAAACGCTATTTAATGGGGAAGCTAGCCAAGCAAGCGTTTCTTGATAAGTGGCGGTGAGACACAGCTGCAAAAAAATCAACAGCCAAATAGTTAACGGAATCATAGCGACCGCTGACACACGCTGCATCCACCAATGGGTTGTACCTGACTTGGCAGAACCAAGTCCGGTAGCTTTTGCTAAAGGTGTTTTAAAATCCATCGCTTCTCTCCTTAAAAAATTAGCCAAGTTAACAGCGTCAACAACAACGAGGATGCCAACTCAACGACGGCATAGCGATTCAGTGTCTCTTTATCAAAGCTTTGCCCGGCATCCCAAAGCAAATGACGCACCCCATGACATAAATGAAAAAACAGCGCGTAAATAAATCCCCATAGCACCAGCTTTGCAAGCCAAGTATTCATCATAGCTTGCATTGCCGAGTAGCTTTCTGAGCCACCTGCAACTGCTGAAATCATTAGCACAAACAGCACTAAACCCAGTGTCAGCAACACGCCCGTCATTCGATGAGAGATAGAAATGATGCCAGTCAACGGCAGTTTATAAATTTGTAAGTGCGGGGATGTTGGTCTATTCGTATTCGTTGCCATATCGTACCCATGATTGATTAACTCAAAATCGCGACATTGTTCGAAATTTACTGTTCAAACGATGTGAGAATATCCTAGATAATAATCCAGTGGCAGTGATTGTAATACGGTTTTAAGCCTATTAGCCACGAATAAAAAGGCTATAATGAGCAATAGTTTGTATCGAACTTTGCAATAGTTTGAACGCAATAGGGTAATTAAAAGGCAATGAACTACTGGCTTATGAAATCTGAACCCGATACCTTCAGTATCGACGACTTGTACAACAGACCCGAGCGCACTGAACCGTGGGATGGCGTACGCAATTATCAAGCACGCAATATGATGCGTGACAGCATGAAGCTCGGCGATTGGGTGTTCTTTTACCATTCTAATTGCAGTGAGCCTGGCATTGTTGGCATCATGGAAGTGATCAAAGAAGGCTATCCTGACATTACGGCGTTTGATCCGGATGATAAACATTTTGACCCTAAAAGTGATCTTAATCAGCCGCGCTGGTATCGAGTTGATGTCCGCTATATTCGACACTTGTCGCGTACTATTTCATTAAAAGAACTCAAAGATAAGACGGAGCTTGCTGATTTGGCGTTAGTAAAACGCGGCAACCGTTTGTCGATTATGCCCATCAGTCAATGGCAATGGGATTTCATATTGGCATTAGCGTGAAATATAGCGCAGTAAAAAAATAGTTTTTTTTACAGATGGGGCTATATAATGAAAAGCCAGTACCTCACAATATTCCGCCTAAATTTAGTGTTAAACGCGCAAGCTTAGGCCTAAGACCCAAAGAGGAAATAAAAAATGTCAGAAACAAACAAAATCATATTGGGTATCGTTGTTTTCTTTGCCGCCGGCTTTATCATGGTGGGAACCAATAAGCAGCAATCAAAAGAACAAATGGAAGCGGCATCAAATATTAGAAACTATGTCGCTATTCAAACCATGGCCAATGACAAATGTCCAATTGCCGTTAAAAAAGAGACCGGAGAACAAGTTTTTTTCCCCTCCGAAACACAAAGTGATAAAGAAACCTATATCACACTTAAATGGGTTGGTGAAAACAGTAAAAACGGTGGCTTTAAAACGGCTTCTTGCACATTAAAAGCATCTTTAGGCGGTATTTCAGAACTCATTATTGATGATAAAGTGGTCATCAAAAAATAAATTTATTGACTGATTCGACTCGCGCAGCCGGCAAATCACTGATTCACCGGCGGCGTGGACTTGACTGAGCGTTATCTAAATACTCGAAGCCAACAAATAGTAAAAGACTAGCCAATTGACTTATGGCCTAGATCCATCCAACGCCGCCTAATATCAAGCACTGCCGAAAACACAGACTAAAAACTCAACAATTCCATGGGATTCAAATCCTATTTATATGAATTACTGACCATCAATTGATAACCGCTTGATGAAAAAGAACGCTGATTCTACGAACCATTCCCTGTACGACGGTTTTTCTGAGCCCGATCGCCAGCAAATTGAATTGGCATTAACGCAAATTGCCTTGATTCCTGACGATCCCCATTATCATCGCCCCAAAGGCGTAGAAGTAGCGGCTATTTTGATGGAATTTAATGTCGATCTGGAAACCATCCTCGCCGCCATCTTAAGTGATCCGCGTTTATTACAACTAAATCCTAAGCCGGATATTAAAAAATTGTTTGGTCATACCGTTGGCGCATTAGTCAAAGATGTCAATTGGCTGAACACCATCACCGTTTATTCACTGGAAATGACCGACCAGCCTAATCAAGCTGAAATACTGCGGCGAATGCTGCTGTCTATGACTCAAGATGTGCGTGCGGTATTAATAAAACTCGCCTTTCGCGTTAAACGTCTACGCGGATTACCCAAAGAATCTTATGAAATCAGACGCTTTATTTCCCAAGAAACGCTGGATATTTATGCCCCGATTGCCAACCGTATGGGCATACACCAGTTAAAATGGGAACTAGAAGACATGGCTTTTCGTTATCTCAAGCCGCAGTCATATCGTCGTATCGCTAAATCTTTAAATGACAATCGCGTTGCCAGAGAAAACTTTGTCCAGCGTTTTATTGAATTACTCAAACACACATTAAACGAAGTTGAGATTGAAGCCGAAATTTCCGGTCGCCCCAAACATATTTATAGTATTTGGAAAAAAATGCAGCGCAAGCAATTAGGCATTGAAGAGCTGTATGATTTACTGGCTGTGCGCGTTATCGTTGATAACCTAGCCAATTGTTATGCGGTATTGGGTGTTGTACATGGTCAGTGGCAGCCCATACCGAAAGAATTTGACGATTACATTGCTAATCCCAAAGAAAATGGCTACCAATCTTTGCACACTGTCATTTTAGACCCTGACGGCATTCGTATTGAAGTGCAAATCCGCACTCGCGCCATGCACGAATTTGCCGAATTGGGTGTTGCCGCTCACTGGTCATATAAAGAAGGCGGCAAACACGATGCCGCTATTGAAAAAAGCATCAGTTCGTTACGAAAATTATTAGAGAATCGCGATGAGGACGAAGTATTGGGAGAAAGTTTTCGTAATGAACTCTTTCATGACCGAGTTTACGTTCTGACCCCTAAAGGACAATTGATTGATTTAATCAAAAACTCAACCCCATTGGATTTTGCCTACGCTATTCATACCGAAGTCGGTCATCGTTGCCGTGGCGCAAAAGTCAATGGTCGTATAGTGCCATTAACCTATACCTTAAAGTCTGGCGAGCAAGTTGAAATATTAACGGTAAAAGAAGGCGGCCCTAACCGCAATTGGATTGATGTCAATTTAGGCTACTTAAAATCTGCGGCCGCCATCAGCAAAGTTAAAAACTGGTTTAAAAATCAACAGCAAGCGCAAAACATCACCACTGGAAAATCAATTTTAGACAAAGAATGCCAACGCTTAGGCATCAAATCCCCAAATCTAACGGAATTAGCCAAATATTTTAAACAGCCCGATGCGGATAAATTATTGGAAACGATTGGGCGCGGTGATATTAATAATCGTCAACTGGCTTCTTTTTTTAAAATTCCTGAGTTAGAAACGACATCAACAAAGCCGCAAACCGTTAAACTGGTTAATAAGTCCGCTGTGGCGGTTGAAGGCGTGGATAATGTCCTAACTTCATTTGCCAGTTGCTGTACGCCGGTTCAAGGCGATGATATTGTGGGTTATATTTCCTTAAAAAAAGGCATCACCGTACATCGAAAAGATTGTGACAATATTCAGCATTTAAGTCCTGAAAAACAAGGACGATTGATTTCTGTGTCGTGGGGTGCAAAAAAAGCCAGCTATTTTGTCCCGATAGTTATCCGAGGCTTTAATGGCCCTCACATGCTATCAGAAGTCTCGCAAATTTTAGCACAAGCCAAAATTCATATCGCGAATGTCGCAATGGACACTCACCCCGATTTCTCGGCCTTACTCAATTTAACTATTCAAATTGAAAATACTGATCAATTGAGCCTAGTTTTAAACAAAATTGGCTGCTTGTCTAACATCGCTGAAGTCAAACGTAAAACCTAATCTTCACGCTTAAAATTCTTCCCATTCCGTATCATCGAAATTGGATACTGGCTCAGCCGCACGGGCTTTTTTGCTTTTATAGGTTTGAATCTTCACCACAACAGGTGCTTCTGTAATCGCATTTTCAATACCGCCTTGCTTTTCATGGGTGCTAACAGTGAATTGCTCAACCGTGGCGGATAGATTTTGTGCTTGATCTTCTAGTGCTTCTGACGCAGCGGCTGCTTGCTCAACTAATGCCGCGTTTTGTTGAGTGACGTCATCCATTTGGGCAATCGCTTGATTGACCTGCTCAATACCGGATGTTTGCTGAATAGATGCCGCTGCAATCTCATTCATAATGGCCGTCACGCGACCAATTGAATTAACTATTTCTTCCATCGTGTGACCCGCTTGGATCACTAACTTACTACCATCTTCCACTTGATCAACTGAATCACCAATCAACTTTTTAATTTCACCCGCTGCTGCGGCCGAGCGTTGAGCAAGATTACGTACTTCCCCAGCGACCACCGCAAAACCACGACCTTGCTCGCCCGCACGAGCGGCTTCGACCGCCGCGTTGAGTGCCAAGATATTGGTTTGAAAGGCAATGCTATCAATTACCGAGATAATATCGACAATTTTTCTGGAAGACGCATCAATAGATTCCATAGACGCGACCACTTTTCCAACCATTGTCACGCCTTTATCGGCAATTTCAGCTGCGTTTCTCGCAAGACTATTCGCCTGTTTAGCACTTTGCGTATTCGCTTGTACCGTAGACGTCAGTTGTTCCATGCTCGCAGCCGTTTGTTCAAGACTCGCCGCTTGCTCTTCGGTACGGTGCGATAAATCATTATTTCCAGAGGCAATTTCTTTAGCTGCCATATTAATCGCGTTAGTTGCTATTTTGATGTCACTGACTAAGCTCTTTAAATGCTCACCCGTGCCATTAATACCGTTAATGACTTTACCAAAACTGCCAGGATAAACCTTATCAATCGTTTTAGTCATATCGCCCAAAGCCATCGCACCGGTTACCGATAAAATATCCTTAAAGCCTTGGTCGCAAATATCGATCAACTGATTAAAGTCTTCCAAGATGTCTTTAAACATGAAATTGTATTTTGAAACATCCGCACGTTTAGAAAAATCACCTTTGGCCCCCGCATCAGCAAGTTCATCAATCTCATGGCTGACATCAAACAGTGTCTGCTTAACACTATCAATCGCCTCGGTAATTTTGGCTTTATCCGCCGGCAAACGATCCATATCAACACTAAAATCACCTTTCGCATAATGGCTAATCACTTCCACTGTTCGCATATTTAAGTCAATATGTGAGCGCACCATCGCATTGAGTTTTTGTGCCATATGACCGTAAGTACCGGGAAATTGACTGGCATCAATCTGCGTCCAAATATGTCCTTGATCATGATTGTTTGACATGGCGTCCAACTCTGAGACAAAACCCATGATAGATGACTGAATATTTTTTATCGCATAAAGCAAGCTTGAGTTATCTCCCTCATCTAGCTCAATCGTACGACCAAAATTACCCTTAGCGATTTCCTTAGCGATACCTTTAGCATAGAACGGATCAATACCCAGCTGCTTATAGAGAAAACACGATAAATAAAAAGCGATAAAAAGACTAAAAACCACGACCACCGAGGAAATAAGTATCATCGACCAAAATGCCTTGTGTGCATTAGCTTTCATGATCTCAGCCATTTGTGTGGTCTTTTGTGCCGCTGCTTTTTTAAATTTACCAACTAAATCGCTTAACTTGATTGATGATTCATCGAACTCCTGCATGATACGATTACCCGACTCAATTCCTTGATCAATATAGCTAGATGCCATCCGTTTGCCCAGTACATAAAATTGCTCGAAAGCCAGATTAATAGCCGTCAATTCTTTTTTTTGTTCAAGATTTATCGTTTCAGAGGCCTGCAATTGCGCCATTTTAACCTTAAAATCAGAATAATAAGTTTCAGCATCTTGGTAAGCTTTGGGATCATGCGTCGCTGACACGTCTGTCAAATACTGTTGGACTTGTATAACATCAATTACCATATCCGTTGCCGCATCGGCAAAAGGTATGAGCTTTCCATTTAAATCATCTATTTTTCGTTCAGCGGCTGATAAAAACGCCAAACTAATCACCATAATGATTGCCGACATGGCTATCAGGCTGAAGAATCCCAGTAAAATTCTGGTTTTAAAGCTCACAAAAGTAATTTTAAACATGATGTTATGGCCTGCTGATTGGGATAAGGAACAAAGCAATTATTATATTCCAGCCTATTCAAAACGGTGCTAGAAAGTTTTGTCATCGAAATGACACCGCCTTACAGATTTTAAAGCCGACAATACTACAATCATTTAGGAATGAGCATGGATAACTTAGCAAGTTGCCAATAGTCACAGTGCAGGCTTCGCCTAAAGCGCCAACAGTAGGCTTGCTCTAAGCGAAAAAAAACATTCCAGCCGCACACCGTTTTCATGGTCATTCCTAAGCTTATGAACGCTGATTTACACGGCGTTTGCTTAACAAAAATTTTATCGAGCCTGCGCTTGATAAGTGACTTGATAAATAGCCCCTTGCTGATCATCACTTACCAATAAGCTGCCATTCGGCAAGGTTAAAATATCCACCGGCCGACCTAAAACACTACCATCTTGTTGCAGCCAGCCACTCATAAAATCCTCTTCAGCCACAGGCTCGCCCAGGCTATTGAATTTCACTAATGCAACACGATATCCCTGCGGTTCACTGCGATTCCATGAGCCATGTTGAGCAACAAACAGTTGCTTTTGATAGTAAGCCGGAAATTGCTGACCTTGATAAAAACGTAATCCTAAGGGTGCGACATGCGCTTTGAATTTCCAAACGGGTGCTTTAAATTCATTGCAATGTTTACCCTTTGCTAACTCAGGGTCGGCAATTTCACCGCCATGACAGTAAGGATAACCGAAATGTTCGCCTTTTTCTGTCCATTTGTTTAGCTCATCTGGCGGCACATCATCACCCAAATGATCACGACCATTATCACTAAAAAACAATTGGTTGGTATCTGGTTGCCAGTCAAAGCCAACGGTATTTCTAATGCCTTGTGCGAGTATCTCAAGATCACTACCATCCGCGTTTAGTCTGACTAACGAGGTATAAATTGCTGCGGAGGGTTGGCAGCTATTACATGGCGCACCAACTGCGGTGTAGAGTTTACCATCGGGTCCAAAGCGCAAATACTTCCAGCCGTGGTGTTTATCTGTTGGAAACTGATTGTATATCACGACCGGTTTGGGTGGATTAGCCAGATGCGTACTGATTGCATCAAAACGTAAAATTTGATTAATGTCGGCCACATACAATGCGCCGTCCTTAAATACCACACCATTCGGCATCGTTAAACCTGAGGCAATCAGCCAATGCGACCTTGGCTTGCCCATACTACTCGCGGGCTCTACCGCATACACCTTGCCTTCTTTGCCCGTACCGATGTACACAACACCATTGTCGCCTAATGCCATACTCCGTGCATTCGGTAAATTTTCGGCATACACCGATACACTAAAACCGGTTGGCAGATGTAAGTTTTTAAGCAGCTCTTGCGTAACCGCTTGTGCTGAAGCCTCCGCTCCAAAGATCAGTAACAGACTGGTCAACACGATTTTTTGCAATTTAATCATTAGATTCTCTTCCTTTAATAATTTTTTATTAAACTTTGTGCCATAGTATCACTCTGAATTCGGGTTGAATTAATTTATTCAATCCCAATTTATCCATCTCCCTCATTTAATTCTAAAAGGCTTTCACCATGATGCGAATTTTACTTTTCTTGGCGACCAATGCCGCAATACTGGTAGTGGTCAGCATTATTTTTAATCTATTAGGCATCCAAAGCACGTTGGATGCTCAAGGTGTCAATCTGGATCTGAGTAGCTTACTTGTCATGTCCGCGATTATTGGTATGACAGGCTCGTTCATATCCTTGATGATGTCAAAATGGTCGGCAAAACGCGCAATGGGCGTTGTTGTAATCAATCGGGCAGACAACCAAACCGAGCAATGGCTGCTCGATGTGGTGACCCGACAAGCCCTACAAGTTGGTATCAACACCCCAGAAATCGGTATTTTTGATGCGCCTGAAGCCAATGCTTTTGCAACCGGCATGAGCAAAAACAGTGCCCTCGTTGCGGTCAGTACGGGCTTGCTCAGCCGTATGAACGCCAATGAAGTCGAAGCGGTCATCGGTCATGAAATGACTCATGTGGCTAACGGCGACATGATTACGATGGCGTTAATGCAAGGCGTTGTTAACACTTTTGTGTATTTTTTCGCCACGCTCATTGGTTATTTCGTCGATCGCGTGGTGTTTAAAACAGAACGAGGTTATGGCCCTGCGTATTACATTGTGCAAATGCTTGCCCAAGTTGCATTAGGTATTCTTGCCTCGTTATTGGTTATGTGGTTTTCCCGTTACCGTGAATTTAAAGCCGATGCCGGTGGTGCAAAATTGGCAGGGCGTGAAAAAATGATTGCCGCCTTACGCGCCTTACAACGTGCTCATGAAGCACCTGAACTACCGGGACAATTGGCTGCATTCGGCATTAACGGCGCGGGTGCGCGTAAATTATTTATGAGCCACCCACCCCTTGAAGAACGCATTGCCGCGCTTCAAAACGCAGACTAATATAGTTCTCAGACAGGCACACAGCGTTGAATCATTGCAACTTAGCAATTTCGTAATGTGGCGTACCAACCTAGGTTGGTACGCCACCTACTCACATCATCATCCTGACTACCTTTAACATCCCAATTAGTAGCGTACGACAATGCTGGCGTGAATACGCGCATCACCCGCTTGAGTGCTTACCGCGTCATTCAAGGCATTCGCCACGGCAATTTTTGCTTGGATATGATCTTGCCATTGCCAATTCGCACCGACACCGGCACTGCTTAAATGCCAATCACGAAGACTGCCAGGCAAGGCATTATTGGAATAACCGTGTCCGTAATCATAAAAGG
Source organism: uncultured Methylococcaceae bacterium (assembly GCA_903945375.1). GTDB lineage: Bacteria > Pseudomonadota > Gammaproteobacteria > Methylococcales > Methylomonadaceae > Methylovulum. The sequence goes on from CAJAVP010000097.1 coordinate 35,273, forward strand.
CGAATAAATTAACTTTTTGCCAAGCGGGTGTTGTTATTTCAACTTTGATAATTTCGCCACTGTCGGCACTGGTTTCCCGTTCTTGATAGCCTCTAACATCATAACTGCCACCGACGCCCAACTGCTCTCCGGCAATCAGCGAATCACCGCTGTATTGTGCACTAAATTGCGTTTGAATCAGCCATTGCTGGATAGCGTATGAAAAACTTGAGCCATAACGTAGCACATTCCAATTCTGCGTAGCCGCAGACCTTGTCCGACTGTAATCCATCTGGCTGTTGTAATCACCGATACCGGCATTACCTAGCCATTGTACTTGGTAAGTAAAATTGGCCGTTTGCCAAGGATATTCGGCTTTATAAAGCACCGTGACTGGTGTACTACGCACATTGCTGCCGACTGGAATATTTTGAAATTTGATGTCATTGGTGAAATAACGATTATCCAAACCAACCTCTAACCAATGCTCATAACGCGCTAATCTGGGCAGATGTTGCTGATAATGAATGCCGTACATTTCACCCGAACCTGTTACGGAAAAGCTGCCCACCGTGCCATTATTAACATTGGAATAGGCGTAATAGCTATTGAGCCAGCCGCCTAGCGCATATAACGGCAAGCTATAACTCGTACCATACTGCTGAACACTATCCGCATGATCGGGTGACGTGGTGTAGCTTGCATTGATAATATGATCTAAGCCCCACACGTTGCTGTGCTGCAACGCGCCTGTCATACGAATATTGCCGGAGGTTTTGGTGCCTACGGTGTTAAAAATGAGCGATGCCTGATAGGGTCGTTGCTCGCGAATAGTCACTTTCGCATCAATGTTATCTTGTGTTTCGCTGGGTTTAAACGTCAGTTGCAGTTGTTTAGAGGGATGTTTATTGGCGACTTTCAACTCTGCGGCAATGCTTTCCATATTGGGAGAGGCATTCGTATTTAAACTTGGTAGGCTGATCAAAATATTTTGTTTATCAAAATAATGATTACCCTCGATCGCCACCTCACCTAAGGCGAAAGAGACGATTTTAAATTTCACTTCACCGCTATTTAGCGTTTGTGGTGGCACGATAACGCGATAAAACGCATAGCCCTGCTCTCGGATTAATTGCTCTAGTCCACTACTAGCTGCTTGCAGTTCTTGTAAATTAAATTGTCGATGCTGTAAGGTTTGCAAATAGGCGCTGATGATGTCAGAGGACACCGGAACCTCACCTTCTACGCTAAACTTCTCAACGGTAAAGCGTATTGCCTGCGGTGTTTCTGCGTGACAAAGCATCGGCAATAAACCTAATCCGGCATGAATAAACAGGCATCCCAGTACGCGGAAGCCTGTAGGAATTTTGGGGTAGAAGAGTCTTTTCATAAAGTTATTCTGACGTAGTGATCCTGAAAATCCTAGAGATGTACCGGTTTGACTATGATTAAGGGGCCTGACAATCGCCGCCGTCTTTTTTATCATCCATATCCCTTAGCAACGACGATTTATCTGATAACTCTTGTTGTTCATCCCTAGTCTTAGATGCCGTGTAGTTATCTTGCGTTTGAAAGCTTGGCTGCTCCTTCAAGCGTGTCGCATGATGTTGGTGACTGGCATAAGCGGCTTCCCCTTTGCCTAAATCAACTGTCGTATTTTTCACTAATTGGACATGCCCTTTATGAACAGTAACGTATAAACCTGGGGGTGAGTTTTTATGTGCTTGTGCGCCAAACAGCTTTTCAATATTAATCGCTGGACGATCTGGTCTGGGGGCAATTGTCTCAAATAAAGCATCAGGCAAGTTGGGAAATACTAAGGTTTGTGATTGTAAGTTAGCGGTGTAACGGCTGTCAGGCATGGTAATCAAATGCTCGCCGGATTCATTCGTTAACGCAATTTGTCCCTGCCAAACATGACTATAAAGTCCATCTGGCAATTTATCCGTGGCTTGTCGCTTGGCGTTAAGCTTGGCACTCTCGGCAACGCAATCGCCAACACAGGACAAATCAAAACCGGTGCCACGAATGCCGATAGTGCCTACCGGCGTTTCTACCGTATAAGCATCTTTATTGGCTTTGCCGATACTTCCTGTTAATACGCGCATACCGCCGGTGGTTAAGCGATATACGGCATTATCTTTAACACCGGCTTGTTGGAAATGATATTGGGCAATATCCAGTTTACTCTCTGCTTGCAAAGTGATTTTTTCACCATCACGAAAGACCAATAAAGCATAACTGTCGGCTTGGCTACGCAGCTCATCTTGATTATAAAGAGGACTGCCCAAGGATAATGCTCTTTCTTGAGCATTTTGTTCGGCGTGATTTTTTGCAAATATCTGCCCCTTGATATCAGCAACCCGCGCCACAATATTTTGATCGGATTTAACAGACACTTCTTCTTTTGAGGCGGCTTCTTGTTCGCAATCTTGTGTGCAAACACGCACTGAATAATCCGCTTGCTGCGCTTTAACCGTCCCCATGTCCGTTTTAATCTGGAAATTCTCTGCACTTTGCTTAGCGATATCGCCATTTTCTGCACGCAGCCCACCTTCATGTAAACTTAATTGAGCGGACGGCTGCTGTGCGGCCTGCGCGTCATATTGGTCAATACTGAAATTGCTATTGGGTCGTACCGTCACTTTTGCACCATCGTTAAATTCAATGATGACAAAACTGCGCTCGCTAGTCTGAATATTATCACCCCGAAATACATCGGCATCTTTGCCCAAAATCCTAGGTGATTCTCCCGCTTGCTGAGCCGCCACACTACCTCTTGCAAAGCTAATTTTTCCGACCACTGGCGGTGTACTGTGGGCTGGCTCAGTCACGCTGATCAGTATAAGCAAGCATCCAGCCCATTTAACAAGATTTGAAATTTGAGAAGGCATAGGCATTGACTCAATAATTTAACAAGTTACTTACATTGCTTCAGTGATTTTTTCGCACCTGTCTCATCAGACTCGCCGACTGGACTTAGGTTTTCCAAAACGCTTGATTCATTGCTCTCAGTCTTAGTTACCACGAGAACATTGTTTTGCTCGGTACTGATTTTTTCTTCTATTAATTCTTCATGAGCATTTTCAGCCGTGTTGACATTAATCGTTAAATCGGCTGGTACAAAATGCAGATTATAATTTTCCCCAGCGGCTAATACGCCCTGTTCAATAGGATAGCGACCAATCGCTTCACCAGGCTGCCGTGTTAAATGCCCGGTCAGTGCATCGTCATAGACCAATCCATCAGCACGATAGCTGAGGATTGGATCAGGGGTGCCTTGGAATTTATCTAGCGCATCGGCGGTAATCAACAAATCACGCGGCGTGATACTCAAATCCGCGCCCGTAAATTTCAGTGTGTAATTACTGCCCGCCGTCAAATTATCCGCTGCGCTTATCGCATAGTGACCGACCGATTCACCGTCAGCACGGATTAAACCACCACTGAGCGTGTCTTCATTGACTAAGCCTTTAGCTTGA
>CAJAVP010000098.1 GCA_903945375.1 uncultured Methylococcaceae bacterium
AGTCACTTTCCATTTACTTTTTGGTCGGCTTTCTTCGTTAGGAATGGCGTTTGATTCGGACTGGCTGGTCATGATAATTCTCCGGTACGGTTGCTTTTGGGCGATAGTTTATAGCATTTGAGAGTTTATGCACCAACGCCCTTCTGGAGTAATAAAAGAGGATACTCAGAGAGACATTCTCGAGACTCTAAGCGACCTGTTTCTTTAAACAATTGATCAAGTAAATAGACCGTATTTGAACTCACACTAAAAATTCGCGCAGTTTCACGAACCGTATGGGTTAATCAATAATTGAATATTCTAATTCGTAAATCTTGAGAATAATGTCTCACTTTAATTTCCATGACTATTATAATCAACATCAATTGAAACCACTGTAAATTCCAAAATTAATCAGCCTGATTTTTTATTTGGTATTTTGTTCCTAGTTGTGATTCCGAGCCGATAATAAAGATGTCACTTAGCCTTTCTCAGACATATACGCCACCCAAAATTACATCTTGATTAGCACCGGTGACTTCCTTTAAGTTACCAGTCAATTTATTGTGAGTTTGTCGCGCTAGCCAAGCAAAAGCCATTGCTTCGACATGATCAGGATGAATGCCATATGCATGAGTAGATAGCACGGGGCAGTGCATTTTTTGACGAATGAGCGTCATTAAAAAATCGTTATGCGCTCCGCCACCACAAATCAGCAACTCTTTGCAGGCGGGTGCATACACTTGTACGGCTTGGCTGATACTCAATGCCGTTAACTCGCATAAGCTAGCCTGCACATCTTTGGGACGCCAATCTACTAGGCTGCCTTGCTGCTCTAACCATGCCAAAGAGAAATATTCTTTACCGGTACTTTTAGGCGCGGCCAGTTTAAAATAATCGTCCTGAATGAGTCGCTGTAGTAATTCAGGCTTTATCGTGCCGCCGCTTGCCCAGCGACCGTTTACATCATAATCACAGGGTTGGTGGCGCTGTATCCATTGATCCATTAAAGTGTTACCAGGGCCGGTATCAAAACCAATGATTGATGCCTTTGGCTCGGTGGATAACACGGTGATATTGGCAATGCCGCCAATATTGACAATGCAGCGTGAAATCTGTGGGTGACTAAAAACAGCACGATGGAACGCGGGAACTAGTGGTGCGCCTTGACCGTTTGCCGCCATATCGCGACGACGAAAATCCGCAATAGTGGTAATGCCGGTCACTTCGGCAATGATGTTTGGATCACCTATTTGCAGCGTGAAGGGCCAAGGATTATCGGGGGCATGGCAAACCGTTTGACCGTGGCTACCAATCGCACAAATAGCGCTTGACGGTAATTCGGTTTTGGCCAACAACGCCAAAACTGCCGCTGCAAACAAATGTCCTAAGCGGCTATCCAATGCACCGTAGTCTAGCAAAGTCAACGTTGTTTTAGGTTTACTCAGTTGTTGAATGACTGCTTTTAGCTCAGCGCTAAATGGCTGATAAATAAAATCGATCAAGCGAATATGACCATGACTAAAATCCACTAATGCCGCATCAATACCATCTAGGCTGGTGCCTGACATTAGTCCGATATAGTATTCAGACATGATAATTAGTTGCTACTGTGCTGATTTTTGGCAAATAATGTTTGCGCTTTAGCGGAATAAAGTTGCGCTAAAGCCGGCTGAGCCTGCACCTTAAAATGCCCCAACGAATGACCATTTAGGGTCATTAAATGGCGAGGGGCTTGTAATTCTGGGTTTGTATGTTCACCATCAACACGAAATTCATAGTGTAAATGCGGACCAGTTGCCAGACCTGTTTGTCCCACATAACCGATGATGTCACCTTGGTTCACCTCATCGCCTTCAAGTAAGTCTCTTTTAAATTCTGAAAGATGGGCATACAGTGTTTCGTAGCGTTCACCATGCTTAATAATAATGACTTGCCCATAGCCGCCACGACGACCTAAAAAAGCAATCTTGCCGTCACCGGATGCTTTGACTGGCGTTCCAGTGCGTGCCGCATAATCCACCCCTTTGTGAGCGCGGATTCGATTGAGAATTGGATGGCGGCGGTTAGCATCAAAATGTGAACTGATGCGAGCATAATCTACTGGCGTGCTTAAAAAAGCCTTTCGCATAGCTTTTCCCTCAGGCGTGTAGTAGTTGCTGTTGCCGTCATTATCCGCATATCTTACGGCGGTCAGTGTACGACCTTGAGTCACAAATTCGGCGGCAATAATTTGTTGATTATCTAAAACATCTTGCTCATAAACGACGGTAAATTGATCACCACGATGCAGATTAGTTGCAAAATCAATATCCCAAGCAAAGATGCTGGTTAATTGATTCAGTAACTCTCCAGATAACCCTGCCTCTTCGCCAGCTGCCTCTAAAGTAGAGGTTATCATGCCATGCGCCGTTGCGTAATCTCCGGAGGAACTTTGAGAATTTTCTTGCAGATTAATATCACCATCGCCATTAGCTCTCGTGGTCAACAAGGAATGGATGCGCTGATTGTTTTCAGTAGCTTCTAAATCAAGCTGTATAAGTCGATTCGTAGAAGGAATATGAGGGATTTTTGTGGTAATACGAGCAGGTGTTAACTCCAGTGATTCAGACTCTGTTGCTAAGTCCAGCGTCGGCTCGGGCTGAAATCTGATCTTTGGACTTGCAAAATGTCGTTTAGCGTGAGCAATTTCAATATGTTTATGCTTGTGTTTGGATTTGTCGTGATCTGATTGCGGGTGATGCTTAGATACTAAGGTAACAGGAGCTTTTTTAGAAGACTTGTTGCTCGACGCAACAGACTTAGCATTCGATTTATTGGGTTTATCACGCGACTTCACGGGAATGACCGTGGTTTTTTTGCCGTGCTTACTGATAATTGCCGACGCAGATTTCTTTGCGCTTACTTGATGAGAAGCGGGTTTGGCATGGCTGCAAGTGGTCGCAATAGCTAAACCTACTCCCATTAACAAGGAGGTATATAAATTTATTTTCACAGGATAGATGACTTGTGGAATTTAAAAAAGAGGGAGTCTAGTTCGCTGAGATTCATTGTAAGTGTTTTTTTAGACCATTGCCAACCCGACAACATCGAATTAGCTTTATTACAACAGATTCCTTGAACCCTAATGCACTATCTCCCTAACCAAAAAAACCTAAGCTATCGAAATACCAAATGATTTTATTGGTTAATAGTATTTAACCCCTTATCCGAAATATCCTGATTTTGACCTATTTACAACTAAAAATTAGACAGCGACTGCCATTATTGAACCCCTCTGCCAATTATGAGTTAATGCAGTCGGCGCATTTTGTCCGCTGAATCAATACCGTTGTTCGGCACGATTACTGATTTGCATTACAGCGGTTTCAACGTCGGTTAGGGCTGGTGATGAATTGCCCCTACAGCTAGCAAAACGTTACTAACCCTAATCTGAAACCGCTGTAATAACAGCCGCGACATCAGAAGTTAAAGGCTTAAACAAAAGATTTTGAATAGTTCTTATCCAGTGTATGCTCACAACTAAAGTTGAGGGTGTCGGGGGCTTCGCCTTTGAGCATTCGTCGTGCCTCGGTAAACGAAGCCGCCGAACAACGGATAAAAGTCACGTCGGTGCTGACTAAGTTCCGCCAGCATCCAGGTGCTTTGGTAAATCACCCTGACTATACCGGAGGAGCCCGCGTAGGGTGGATAAGCGAAAGCGCCATCCACCACAACCCTTATTAAGGTGCTTAGACGCTAACGCTTATGCACCCTACGCGAGCTATGAAAAACTCAAATGAATAAAAAGGTAAAAAAATGTTACGCTCGTTCCCAAGCGGAGCTTGGGAACGAGTCGATCAAGACATAAGGGTGGGCAAAACCGCCTGCCCACCCTACGATACTATAGGATGCGCTTCACTGTGCGTTCAGCACATCCTATAAAAGTGACAGAAATTGACAACATTGTAATAGCAGTGGGTCTCTCATACTAAATCGGTAGCCATAATTTGCCATGCAATGCTTTTTTTAAACCAAAACGTTCCATTTTTTTATAAAGCGTAGTGCGTGTAATACCTAAATTTTTAGCGGCGAGGGAAATATTGCCATCGCAATTGCTCAAAGCCATTTTAATGCCATGCAACTCCCAATCCGATAGACTCATCACTGCCAAACTGTCTTGAACGGTTGATGAGGATTCTGTACAAATATGATCAGACTCAGAGTGCTGCTTTAATTCGGCAATAAAATCAAGTGGTAAGTCTTGAGTGCTGATTATCCGACTACTGGCTGTATAAAGCGTGGCTCGTATGACATTGATCAGTTGGCGAATATTACCGGGCCAGGGATGCTCTTCAAATAAGCGGATAACATCCTCGCAAATATCAATCGGTGTATCAGTGGGTATCGCGTTTAATTCCCGTTGCAAGATATGATGGATAATGGCTTTTTTATCGGGGCGGTTACGCAAAGGTAACAAATGAATTTGTGCTCCATTGAGGCGATAGTACAAATCACGGCGAAAGCGTCCGACTTCAACGGCTTCCAGTAATTGAACATTAGTTGCAGCGACCACTTGCACATCCACACGTATGGGTTTATTGCCACCGACCGGAGTAAATTCGGAAGTCTCTAATACTCTGAGTAAAGTTGATTGCAAATCAAAACTCATGTCCCCAATTTCATCGAGAAACAAAATACCGGTATCTGCAAGCATGAATTTACCCGGCTTACCGGTCGTTTTTGCACCGGTGAAACTACCTGATTCATAACCAAAGAGTTCGCTTTCTATGAGATCACGCGGGATAGATGCGCAATTAATCGCAATCAGCGGCGCATTTTTTCTAGGGCCAGCATTTTTTAGTAGCGTCACAAAATGGTCTTTACCTACGCCTGATTCACCGGTGATCAAAATAGGAATTTTATACCGTTGTAACTTGACGGCTTTTTCGACTAATGCCGCCAAGGTTTCTGATACGGCGGCGTCGATTACATGTTGTGTTTTGGGCGCGGCTTTGATGGGAATTTTTTCCAGCACCCGTTGTTGAGCTAAAGCACTTTTTGTTAAGGGTAAATCGGTGTTCACTAATACACAGATGAGATGCAAGAAAGCGAATAGGGAATTCATGCTTTCTTGATGATGACTACTGACCAAGCCGATAACGGCTAATAATTGCCCTGCATCATCCAGCAAGGGATACCCCACCGTTGTATAAGGATGCAAAACACTTAGGTAATGCTCCATGCCCTGAAACGCGATCGGTTTTTTCAATGCCGCCGCTGTCCCGATACCATTATTACCCAACATGGATTCTAGCCAGTTTGCGCCTCTTGTACTTGCGCGTGACATGAATGAACCTAAGGGTTGCGGCTCCCCTAGCGTATATAACAAGCGGCCATCTGCGGCTGTCAACAGCATCATGACGCCGGCTTCCTGCAAAAAAACATAGAAATTATGGTCAAGTTGCTTAATCAAGGTTTCTATTTTTTGCGATGGGACATCTAGGTTTGCTGTTTGACTGATTAGCGGGTAATTGTCCCACATAGCGTAATTACCAAGAGGCAAACGGTAATCGTCTAGGCAGCGCTGCCATGAATCGATGACTTCAAGCCGCACCCAATCACTTGGGTCAGGAACAGAACGCGTTTGGGTCATCCACTGCCAGGCTTGTATCGGCCGAAAAACAAAGTATTCGTTGGATTGTTGCAGCAGCAGTGACTCGGGTGTCAAATATCCCTGTTGGTGGGTAGGCAGATCAATAAGCATTCAGTTCTCTTGAATAGTGGTATTGCTAGCCTTCCAAGATAACAAAATCAAAAAATGAGACAATGCGGCATAGTGTCGCATTGCCTTAATTCCATCAAGGAATTGGAGCAGACCTTATTAGGGTCAGGTAGGAGGATGTTTTTAAACAGGACGAAAGCCTATTTGAAGTCAGGTAGGGATGCTACGATGCTAGTATCCATGTGTTGGGTTGCCAAACAGCAGCTAACCTAATCTACGATACTATAGGATGTGCTGAATGCAGTGAAGCGCATCCTATAAATGGTGGCTTTACTCCAGCTTAGATCATCATCAACAGAGATTGAAAACGCTGTAAGGCTTCCTACTCCACTTTCTTACAAACTTACACCCTAGGGTCTTCACGCGTTGCGGCTGCCCATTCCGGCGAATAGCCCGCCATAATCGACAAATCAGGTACGTCCATCACTATCGTGTCACTGGTGATTAATGTTCCTACGACACTGACCGCATTACGCAACGCCAAACGCATAACCTTAACGGGATCAATGATACCAATCTCTAAAAAATGACCATAACGGTCATGTTCGGTATCTAAGGTGGTGTACTCGTCTTGAGTCTCCAGATGATGAATAACCATGTCGCTGTTTAGACCCGCATTTTTGATTAGGGTCATTAGCGGTGCGGCTAAGGCGTGTTGTAGAATGTGGAAACCTTGTTGTTGTTCGGCATTTTCAGCAATAGCGGTAGCAAGTACTGTACGACAACGATACAAGGCGACACCGCCTCCGGGTAATACGCCTTCTACCAAAGCGGCTTTGGCTGATAAATAGGCATTTTCAAGGCGAACCATGCGTTCTTTTATTTCAAAATCGGTATTGCCTCCCACGCTGAATGTGCCCGTTTTACCGGATAATAACGCCAAGCGTTCTTGCAATTCATCAAACTCATGTTGGTTACCGGTCGCCGAACCCTTACCCGGTTTACGGGCTAAAATCTGCTCGGCTTCCTGACGCAAGGTTTCTGACAACTGGGTAATGGCAACTTGATCGCCATTCGCGCCAATGAGGGTTGTACTGCTCTCGGTGATGACCGCCCGCTGGGCTTGACCTAGTTGAGTCAAATTGACGTCTTCCAGTGCTTGACTTAAGCCGGGTCTATCGAGTATGGCTTGACCACCGGTCAGTAAAGCCAAATCATTCAGACGATTAACACGTTGATCGCCAAAGCCCGGTGGTTTGACCGCCACAACTTTAAAAATACCGCGAACATGATTTAGCAACAAGCCGGTCAAGGCCTTATCAATAACATTTTCAGCAATCACCAACAGCGAGCGACCTTCTGCCTTAACCTGTTCCAAAATTGGGACGAGTTCCATTAAATCACTAATTTCCCTGTCATAAAACAAAATATAAGGCCGCTCTAGCACCGCTTCGGCACGGTTTTTATCCGTCACGAAATACGGTGATAAATAGCCTTGTTCATACTGTATGCCATCGACAATTGCCAATTCATCTTCCAGCCCATTACCCATCAAAAAAATCAGTTGCCGTTGCAAACCCAGCTCATCCAAGGCTTGCGCGAGTAGCTTGCCGGCTTTCGTTTCATTTTTGCTGGCCACTAAGGCGATTTTTTCCACCCATTCAGATGTGACCTCTGTCACTGCCCGTGCTTGCAGGTTTTTTTCGACCACGGTCAATGCGATATCTAAACCTTTTTTCAGCTGCATCGGATGAAAACCAGCCGCCACACTTTTTAGGCAGCCTTGCGCCAATACTTGCGCCAACACAATAGCTGTCGTCGTGCCATCGCCGACTTGCCGCGACATTGCGCCGGCAACATCACGCAACATCCGTCCGCCCAAATCTGCAATGCGGTCTTGTATTGTCACTGCATTGGCTACCGTAACACCATCACGCGTAAACACGGGCATGATGCCATCGGTACGATGCTGTATCATCACGGTGGGCCCCATACTGCCATAAGTCACCGCGACGGCACGAGCCACTTGGTTAATACCCGTCATTAACCGGTCGCGAATTTCTGGGTTGTAAATAATTTCTTTGCTCATGTTAATTTCCGTTTGAGAATAGGTCGAGAGGACGTTTTCATTAGCGTTTGTCCGACTTCAGCCCGCGTGTTATGCGCCCGTTTTGACCGCGATAACAGCCGGATCAACTGTATATCCCAGTGATCCATGCGGGTTTTAAATGCCATTTCTTCCTCGTCAGTCAATTCGCGTCGCCAATATTCCAGCAGTTCTTCGACGCGCCCGACCCCAATCTTGTCTTTTAAACGCTGTTCTTCCGCAACTAATTGCCGAATCGTGTCATCGAGCTGTTTAACCATGTCATGGAGAAATTCCTTATCGGCCTCATTCATCGTAATCTCCCATCACACGGATACTTAGAAAAAGATTTGATGCTTAAATTGATTGAGTAAGGCTTCGGCTTCACTGGCACGATGTTTAAAAAACGCGGGGGTCGGTTGTTGCATAAAATCACTAAAGCCGTCCAATCCTTCGAAGCTATGACTGTCGAGTTTGTTAAAGCCCATTGTCCATTGTTCAAATCCTCGTTCTTTGATCGGTTTTTTATAAACTAACAACACATCACGATGCCGAGTATCTTGAGCAATGGTGTCAAATAAGGCTTCAATTTTTTCCTTATCGCCTTCTAATGCTTGCATAAAAAAGCCATCGCGATACAGCAACATACCGGTAATAGCCAACTTTTCATTTTTTTCACGGGCTTTGCTAAGTAGCGACTTAAGATGTTCATCTGACATTTCTTGATTTGCCAAACTGACATAGACTAAGCAGTAAAGTGACATAAATTATCCTCTCTAATGGTTTGAGTGCGGCTTAGATTGAGCTTACGCACCACTGGGCAAAAACTTTTCTAAATAAATACGTTCTTTAGGAAGACCTAAATCGGCACAAACAGCAAAGGTGGCATCAACCATGCCCGGCGGCCCACAGAGATACAGGTCAGGTTTCGCACCTGTTGCCACTAAGTCACGGCGTAAAATGTCGACCACACTGCCTTTTTCGCCGCGCCAATCATCCGAACATTTCCACACACAACTTCTAACGTCCAGCGTCGGCATATCTGCGATCAATTGTGCTAACTCAGCCAAATAAAAAATCTCAGCTTCGGTGTTAACGCCAAAATAAATTACGCATTTTTGTGGTTCGCCCCATTCCTTCATGTGTCTGACCATCGACAAAATCGGCGCAAGACCAGTCCCGCCCGCCACAAAATAACGGGGGGTAAAGCCGTTTTCTTTCAGGCCAAAAATACCCGATGGGCCTTTGACATTGAGCCTTTGCCCGACTTTGGTGTCTTGTTTTAAAAACTCAGAGAATTTGCCGCCATCCACAATTCGAATCAAAAACTCCAAATCGCCTTGATTGTTGCTGATATTGGCAGGCGAATACGAGCGCGTGATGTCGGTGCCTGGAATTTCTAAATCGAAAAATTGTCCTGCGTCAAATTTGATGCGTGTATCATCCCCCGTGCGGCGTAATTGCAACCTGACCACGTTGCTGGAAATTTGTGCGAGTGCTACCACCTCGGCTTCAAAACTCAAGCCTTCCGGCGAAAAGGAAATGCGCTCATAGGTGTAGGGAACTTCTACTTTGATGTCCGTGCTTGGATAGCAGCGGCATAGTAATACTATACCGTCTTCCTCTTCTTGTGACGGTAGTGCTTGGGCACTCACTTTGCCTATCACATACTCACCCTCAGCACAGTAACCTTTACAGGTGGCGCAACCGCCTTCACGACAAGACGACATGAGGTAAATATCCTGACGGACTGCCGCAGTAATAACATCTTCATCTGAGCGACAGTCAAATGTGATGGATTCGTTATCTTCGGTAACAATGGTGACTTGATGGGTACTGGTCATTGCTAAAAACTCCTGGGTTTAGCGGCTTTCCCTCTCGATGGGAAAGATAAAATCATTGGGCGTGTCGTTGAGAGACGTTAAAAAAGTGCAAAACATGCTGAACAGCATACCGAGAAGCGTCTAGTGTCAGCGAGCATCCTTCTTGCACCATTTTGTGGTCGCGGTAAATCCGCCACCGCCACATAAACTCTAAATCTTCGCTGTAGGCGGTGTAAGTATCGGATTGATAAATAGCAATCGCCTCCGGCGAAATATCAAAAGATTCGCCAGGGGTCAGCTGCGGTTCTTGGAAAAATGCGGTCATAGCATATTGATTAGGTCAATGATGGAAAAACAAAAGACAACCCTCTCGGGTTGCCTTTCGATTACAGGGGGCTTATTGCAAGGTAACGACCCTGACTCCACGTACTTTCCGCAGCTCTTCCAGCGGTAAGGCGTAGTAATCGGTGTTGCGTAGCTCCATTAACTTAGTGCCTAACTGCCGGTCAGTATCTAAAAAGAAATTAACTGGCATAACGGGCGGTTTGCACGCCAAGCGGAAGTTGATGTGAATGCGCTCAGCTTCATACTTATCCTCGCAAGATGCCATTGCCGCAAGTGCTTGATTCGCCACTTGTTGGGCATCTGAGCCACAGGTACAGACATTCAGCAATTGATGGTCATTGAATTCAGCCTGTTTGAGTACCGCCACTTTTTCCTCAATTTTCAGCTCAATCCAAAGCCAATCGAGTTCTAAAGAAAAATCGGTTTTAAAGACACTCACATGCTTAGCACGAAAATCCGTTAAAAACGCATGACCTTCCGCTAAGGTCTTTAATGCGGCGATTTTATTGACCCATTCGGTGCGGATAGGGTTATCGTGAATATTTGCCATTGGGTTTCTCCTATGCAGCGGCAGTTTCAAAATCTTGCAGTTTGACATCAAGCCCCATCAATTCTGAGGTGATAGTGAAGGTTTCGCCCAGCGTATAAGCACGCCCAATGGTTGAAGAGACATCCACCAATAAGTCATAAACACTGAAATGTTTACCCAGTAACTCAGAAACTTCCGTGCAATCAATCTCAATTTTTCCGGTTGCTTTTAACCACCAATAACCCGCACGGTCTTCCACAATCAAGGTGGCGTTGTCTTCTTTACGATCACCCAACAAAATTTCATGGACGACGGAGTTGATTTCATCGGATTTTTTTAACACTAACACCACTTCATTGCTTTCGTGGACGGTTTGGTTTTCTTCAGAAAAGTATTCATCAGCAAAGGCTTTGCCTGTTTTTGCCATGATACCTGCGCCATAGGCATTCGAACTTGTAGACATAATAATTCCTTATTTGAGACCTGATAGTACGGTTTTAATGAGAACGGCGGTGTTCACTTGATAACCAATGGGATCGGCAAAATCATGCTTCCAATCATCAAATACCCGATGCAATGCCGCTTCAATCGCCGGTTTATCACTAACCCCTTTGATTTCAGGAATTTTGGAGAAAATGCCCATGAAATCTTTTAAAGCGGTTAGGGTTCTTGGCAACCACTTGTCTGCCCAAGCGTGCATCAATCGGGTGTTGTAAGCACCAAATTGCTCATCAGCCGCCAAGCAGGTATGGAACATATCCGTGGTAATACCTTTGGTTTGTGAAAAATACAACTGCATTTGGTTGATAAAGAACGGCGTTAAGGAATCACCGTAATACGATGATAGTCTGGCAAAAAACTCTCTACGCACAAACTGACCAAACAACGGATCATAAACCATGTGACCTGAGAACAGGATTTCATTCCAGTCATAAGTTTCTTGCCAGATTTGTTGTACAACTTCTCTGGAGCCTTTAAAAATCGCGCCTTTCGTCCATTCGTTTTTAGGAATATCAGTCGACTCAGGGAAACCTGGAACCAGTTTTGCCAAAAAGGTTCGTTCCATTTGGATCATTTGCGCGTTATCGACTTTATCTAAGCCAATCATCGCACTACTCATCCGCAAAGTGTCACCCAAGCAATCACGCACAACTGATGAATGGGAATTAAACAACCCGTATTCACTGAACCCAAATGCGCCTAAATAATCGCCTAACACCTCATCGCGCCACACCGGATCCATTGAACGGACGTGACCATCTGCGGAATAGGCTTTTAAAAAACGATCTGTGTAACGCCATTCTTCTGCTTTGTCTTTGACATACAGTGCGTGCCAACGGAATGCCGGATCACGGTGTTTTAGCCAATCTGAGCAACGCATTTCTGTCGACTCATTGCTCCAGGAAGGGCGGCCACCGTGGAATTTTTGTGTCCAATCGCCCCAATCTAAACCACCTGGAATCCAGTCTGGAGTGGGTTGGGTATAGCAACACAACACTTCATACTCATTGATCCGTTTACCGCGCGGTGTCATGAAATAATTCATCTTGCGTTGGGTTTCTAAAGGCTGGTCTGGAATTGCCGCCATAATTTCTGCTGACAAAACGGGATCAGTCAGACCGCGTCTGCCGCCAGATACTTCAATTGACATAAATAATGTCTCCTTAAAATCGAAAAATTACCCCTTACCCTAAACGGGAAAGGGGATCAATGAATGTGTGAAATTACAGTGCTTTTAAAGGGTCGTTAAATACACAGTTAATTTTTTTGATGTCATCTAGCGTCCACAACTTGCCGTTTTTATTGGTGTGCGGCTGACTGATCAAGGTTTTTCCATCGCTACGCAAGCCGTGACCTTCGGCAATCACGTCGGATAACTCACGACCTTCGTATTGCTCAAAAATGTTTTGACACTCATAACGCTCTGGCTCGGATAACCACATACGCTCGCCCCATTGGTCACTAAACGAATGTTTTTTGCCGTTGAATTCAAGCACCCGCAAACTACTTGCCCCCTTGCAATAGCTTGGGCAGAACGGTACTTGTGACACGCGGTCGATGTAGATGGGGTGATTGTTTTCAATAAACCATTGCAGCGGCAAAAAGCCACTGTTAGGGTCTTCACAGCCACGCGCACGCCATTCGTCATAGACTTTGCCATACATATCGTACCAACCTGGATAATTGGCTTCGTACCATTCCGCTTCTTCAGCTGTTGGCAGACTCAAACGGAAAAAGCCAGTAGGCCATAACGCATAGGCAATCATGAATAAATCATGATGCGCCCAGTAGGCATCTTTTTTAGCATCACGCAAGCTCGCGGGCGATTGCACGCCGTATTTACCCAAACGACCAATCCAGATACCACCCCAATCTTCGTAAACCCAACGATTCCAGGTTTTCACCCAAGGCTCAACTTTAAAATGACTGCCGTATTCAAACATCATGCCCAACACTGGCGTGAAGTATTTTTGTTGCGTCCAGAAAGCATTGTTTAAATCGGTGTTCAAATATTTTGAAGCCGCCGCATCGTTGGCAATAGACACCACGGTTTGATAACCGTTTGCCATGTGCCGCAACTCATCGGTTTCAATTGATAAAAATACGGTAGGGGTCATTTCATCGCCATTCGCAGAAGCCCATTCTGTCACGGCCACGATTAATGGATTAGTAAAGCACGCCTCACCGACCAACTGTAAGTTGATAGAACATTCCACCGCATCGCCCGAAATAAAACCGTCTGAAAACACCCGTTTCATACCTTTCCACAAGGGACCAATCGCACGAGTACGGCGGGCATCGTTATGACCAGCGGCATCTTGACCTTGTTTAGCGAAGTAATAATTGATATAGCCGCATTGGTTGGTATGGCGAATTTCATCTAACACTTGACCTAAGTAACCATTCTTTTGCTCAGGTGCCGTGGCAGAATCCCATAACATACCGGTTGCCGCAATCGCGTTGTACTCGCCCACTTCCAAAAAGTTAGAGATGACTTTCATGGACTCATTCCATTTTGGATGCACACGATTGGCGGCATCAACGCGAGTGAGTACATCTTGCAAACTACCGAATTGGCGTTCATCTTTCACTGACTCCATACGGGCATATTCTTTAGCGATTAGCTTGAATTGCTCTTTGGTGTCATTCGCCATTTTGTATTTGGTCGAATATTTGGTGCGGTTTTTTTCAAAATCCCAAGTGAAACTTTGCATCCAGCGGTGGACTTCTTGTGCGCCCACACTGACCGGTGCGCGGTTAACGGCAAGCGCGTCGGTCGCCGCTTTGGTTGCTGCACTTATAGCCATAAAAATTACTCCTGATGTTATTGTTTTAGACAAAAGTTAAATAGGTCATCATTACCATGCAATCACTGGGCTGGCTTGTCTTAATGCTGGAATCCCACGCGCAGGATGATGACCTAAATCACCTAGAGCAAAGCTTATGCCATCCTCTTGATTAATGAAAATTAACTTATAAATCAATTGGATAATTTCGCATAGGGAAGCTAAAGAAAAATTGGTTAAGCGTCTAATAACTGGACACTGTTCAATTTATAGACGTGCAGTTTGCACGATTGAAATAGGGACGGCGTTGGTGCATAAACTCTCAAATGCTATAAACTATCGCCCAAAAGCAACCGTACCGGAGAATTATCATGACCAGCCAGTCCGAATCAAAAACGCCATTTCTAACAAAGAAAGCCGACCAAAAAGTAAATGGCAAGTAACTGGCCTGAATATGATCGCGCACTGGTGCAGCGAGGCGACGTGACGGTGTGGCTGGATGAAGAGTTTGTACGTACTCAATGGCGTCCAGCGCCGAGTGGAAAACAGGGTGCGCCGATGAAGTATTC
>CAJAVP010000099.1 GCA_903945375.1 uncultured Methylococcaceae bacterium
ACATTAAGCTGGAGAGCCTGAAAATAACCACTAACTTGAATCATTTTGCGCTCAAACATTCGCTTTACATTAAGGCCGTCCAACAAGCCTTTGCTGAGTTACAGAAATTGCAAAATCCTTTGACTGCGTAAGGTGAGTGACCTAACACAAATAATCGTTAGTGCTAACTTAAATTAAAAATGATTTTGCATCCAAGAGTCTGACCATTTGACATAAAAACGATCATGATCAAATGGCTTACGGAAGTTTATTGGTTTCTCAAATGAATTATCAGAGGCTTCATTTTCTTTTGGGAAGAACCTACTAAATCTCCGATTATATTCCTCTTCGGTCAGCTGTTGGGCATCTTCAACATCTTTTCTTTTAGAGCGGCCATGAAAAAAATTTACCAGAAAATGGTAGGGCTTAGAAAAAACTGAACCTATTTTCTTTCTAGTTCCATTGAAAAATCCAGTGAAATAAGTGACTACAAAAAAGATCAATTCCATAATATCCTCCTATTTTTTTGATGTCAGGCAATTCATCAAAAGGTTGACGTTGTTAGCTCTTAAGACTGGCGTAAATTAGCGATAATGTTAGTGTCAAAGCCAGTCACTTGGGCAATAGCGGCATCATCAAGAATGGCTAACAGATTTTTGGCAACTGTCATTTTGCCTTGTAGCTCCCCTTTAGCCAATCCTTCTGCAATGCCGTCTTCTCTTGCGGTTTCAACAACATTGCGGTCCCTGCCGAGTTTTAAGCCTTGGCTTTCGTATATGTCCAGCTCTTCCTGCGTCCAATGGTGTAGGGCGGCGATTTGGTAGGCTTCTTGTAAAGCGGGCGTGTCGGCATTATGTGGAATTTGCTGTAGGTCATCAGCATGTTTCAGAAAGTAAAGCCATTTGTCCGCAAGGGTCGTCAATTCAGGTTCAAGTTTGGTGAATTTCGGTAGTTCGATAAAGTTAAATTCCAAATCTTTCAAGTCATGGCTTTGGTTTTCGCCATTCAATATTAAATGCCGTGAACAAGGGCTTTGGTGATCAAAAATGCTGAAGTCCAAGATTCCCAGAAAGATCACCGGCTTTAACAGATGGTATTTTTCGGTTTTGTCCAGTTGCTGGCTATAGGCATTGCTGCTGTAGTACATGGCACGTTTGGCAAACGTCCGGTCTTTTTCCACTTGCATTTCGACGATAAATGCCCGCCCCGATGTGTCTTTGGCTTTAATGTCCAGCGTGGTTTCTTTAAGGCCGTACAAATGCGGCGACTGGTAGCTGTTGCTGATTTTTACGTCTTCAATCGGATATTCCAGCTCCAATAGTTCATTGAGGAATTCAATGAGGATGTTTTTATGGGCTTGGTCGCCGAATATTTTTTTAAAGGCAATGTCGGTTTTAGGGTCTACGAATTTCATGGTTTAGCCTTCAATGTTTAATATTTGGCAACTCATCAAAAGGTTCACGTTGCTGTGGTTTGCTAACGGGCTTATTTTCGGAATCACCGCTAATCGCCTTTTTTAGATAAGTTTCGGCATCGAACACAGCCCCGCCGATACCTTTTCCGATGTTACTCAAAGACCTACCGCCTGCAACAACCGTATTATCATAAAGTGCGCCCCCTTCATTTTTGACTGCCCGCCCCATCAAATGGGAGGTATCTTGACCATCCTTGATTAAGGGGCCATCTTTAATACGGCGCTCCATTTCATCAGGGTTGCCAAGACGCCCGCCATTAAGGATACCATTGACTGACTGTTTGGCATTCGCATGACTTCCAGAGGGAACGTCCATTGAACGAGGTCTGGCTCCCATCGGCTTTCCAGTATCGTCGCTTTGCTGGGCGGCCGTTCCGGTCGTTGTTTGTCCTTTAGCCCGATCAGCGAAACTGTCGGCCTGTTGCCGTCCAAGTATATCGTCAGGTGTTTTGGCATCCTTTTTATAATCGTCGGCATTGGACACGCTAGTGTCGAGTTTATTCCCGGTAGGCTTAAAGGTCGAAGAGGCGATATGGAAGGCTTGCTGCGGATTGACTTCATCCAAAGCCAAGAACCGTTGCATAGCCTCGTATTCTTTGGAAGTTTTGGGGATTTTGGCGGCACCGTTGTCGAGCTGTTTTGCGGCATCAACCTTAGCCGCCTGCCAATTGGCCTTGTCCTTGTCAGTCCCGTGCATTGTAATCTCACGCTCAACATTTGCAAGATCGGCATTTGCTCCCGTCTGAACCAAACGCTGGGCAAGTTCGCTGTGTTTGAGGTTCAAATTCTGCCCGGATGTTTGGCTATCAGTCACTGACTCTTGATAGGCCTGTTGAGCCTGATCAACGCGTGCTAACTGAGTCATATAGTTTTCGCCCTTAGCTTTCATATCTTGGGAAGAAAACATGCTTTGGTCGGAGTGTGCTTTAGCGTAGTCGTGTGCAGACCGTGTTTCGTTAGTGTTGGCGTATTCGCTTCGCCATGTCTTATCCATTTCTGATGACAATTCGTTTCTGCGTTCAGCAGAAATACTAGAATCAGAGCCTAAATCTAGCTTACCGTCTAATCTAAGGGCACTAAATACCCCTGCCGATGCGCCAAGTGCCAATTGGGTACTGGCACTGGCGGCAATCGCTTCTTTTTCCCCATCTGTCCGTCCAACCTTTTCAGCAATAGCCTTTCCGGTCGCGGCCGCCCAGCGATCCGAGGCTGAATGCGATTTGCTTAACGAATCGGTAATCGTTGTCCCATCAGTAACGGTATGGCCTTTTGTGTCGGTATGTTGGGTCAAATTATTGAATGCTTGCGAAGCAGAGGCATTTGCCGACTGCAAGCTGGTAAACGCGCTTTGCTGTGATTTTTGTGATCCGCTGGCCATGCTGTAAGTGCCTTCTGACCAACCGGACACCGTTTGGCCTGAATTGGAATCCATACTACGTTGGGAGCCAATACTGGTGGTGGCGGCAATTGAAACGGGTTCCGGCATGAGACGTTCCGGTTTGACCGCAGCCGAGGCGCCGGATGTCATACGTCCAGCAAGATTTACTGCGGCATTAGAGCCGCCGTAAACCAACATCAATGATAGGGCGGGGACACTGGATGCCAACATGCCCCCAGTAGCCAACCAGGTTTCTAGTGTCCCGTAAAGTTGGTCGTGTGAGACCATCGCCATCAATGATGTGCCATTCGCTTCAGCCTGGTCGGATAGTGTCGTCATTATCCGCGTTGTGACCATCGCAATATACAAGTTGCAAACAGCCGTGATCGGCCCCCACAAGGCGATCCAGATCAGCATCTGGAAATATCGCGCGATCATCTTGATGCCCATCAGGCCTAATGTCGTTAAAAAAGCGACAATAGGGGAGATAGCTACCGTGAATATTTCAATGAAGGCGGTCAACGGTCGGGAAATTTGCGTAAAGATGCTTTGTTCACCAGACCATTGTAAACGCAGCTGCTCAATACCCGTCCGTTCGATAAATGCCGCAGGCCCGTCGCGCAAATAGGCGGCCATCAATCCATTACGCATATACGTCTGGGAGTTAACCGCCACCATGCCTAGAGCCTGGGTCGATTGGGTGACCAAATCGTCAGGGGTGACCGAGGGGTCTTTAACATCCAAAACCCCCCGCATATATTGCTCCCATAGCGTTGCAAACTCAGGCGTATTAATGTATTGGTCAAGCAAAGCATAAGCATCTTTGCATGATTTCTGGCCAGAGAAAGTGGGCAAGTCCACCAAGACATCCTTGTTAATAAATGTAGTTTTCATCGCAACCCAAATATCTTCAGCTTTTAAAAGCCTTTCCCGCGTAACCTCATGTTCACTTTCAGGAATTTGCAGTGCTATGTCGTACATGACGCAACCTTCAATATAGCTATTGAGGGAGTCAGACAAGCTGCCATTAAATGTGATATCGGAGGAAGCGGTGCCCAAGCCTATATTACGCAGTTTTATCAGGGTGCTTAATGGCTGTAGATAGCCGGACTCAAGTAAATGCGCTTCGTCCGGGGTTGAGAACACCGTTTCATACACTTGGGTGGTGTTGACACCGATGGTTGAGACGATTGACATGGGCAAGGAAATGCCAAGGGGGACGTTTGCAACGGTGTAGACCTGTCCGGTATAAATATCCTCAATAATTACCGTGTCCTTGGGGATAAACATGGCGGCGGACACAATGTAGGCGACCAATATTGAATAAAGAGGAAACTTCAGTTCAAACAAATATTGGAACGCAACGAGGAACAGCCCAATCAGGAAACCAATCTTCATCAAGGTATTCATGTTGTCGGATGCAAAAACCATAGCAACACCATTGAAGGCGTTGTACATCATTTCAGCATCACCAATACTTAGGATTGAATAAGCCATAGCATTACTATCCTAAATTTTTTGGTTGTCTTTTTGATGTAGTGACCTCTCCACATCGTCAAGCATGTTTAATATGTTGGCAATGGAGGCTGTAGATTCTCCGTTTAGCCGCCGCTCATTATCGATTTGTTGCCGCCTGGACTCCATCACTTTAAGCATGGATGAATCTAGTGGCTTGCCTGTGGAATTGATTGAATGGGTCACTGCCTCAAACATTTCGTCAATAATCTGATTGGTCAATCCGGTGGCCAACACACCGACCATTTGTTCGCCGATAAGGGCGGCTGAACCTGGTTGTGAACTTACCCGATGGAGCAGGCCTAAAATCCCCGGTGAGGAAGCTTTGATAAACTTGTCTTCGTTTGCACCAAAGCCCTCGCCACCGTCGCGGTTTCCCAACTTTCTTATGATACCGCCAGTACCGCCAAGGCAATTGCAGGTACCGAATAACATAGTGCGCACCTTTTCCCGCATTCCGGTGACATGGAGTGTTTCAGTGGGATCGGCATCACTCAACAAGCATTCGTCACTTTCACATTTGTAAATCTTAAGATCACCACCTTCGATAAAATCACGGGTCTCAATGGTGGGTTGGCGGTAATCATATTTCACATCTGAGTTGTCATCCTTTTTTCCAATGATCATGGTTCCGGTCAAACTCATGAGCACCCGTTGCAACTGGTCATCTCCATTAACAAACCAGCTGTATGCAACTGCATCTTTTAAAGATTCGTGAACGACGTTTCCCGTAATTTCATCGGCAGCACCACTGGCTAGTGCAACTTGGTTGGGATTTTTTGATTCTTTTGCTTCATGGAAATCTGGTAAAAAACCTTTGCTGGTATCAAGGTCGGCTGCATCATTCAGTTCCTTGTCATGCCAAGCTTGTAAACCGGTTGAGTTAACGATGGATTTGGAGGCATCGCATGAATTTTTCATGATTGAATTGATTTGGGCAATATCCTTTTGTAACTTGGTCATTACTTGTGAACAGGTAGGGCACATGCCTTCAATTGCCAACTGGAAGGCGTAACCAACTGCACCTTGAGTGATGCTACGCAACAGCGATGTTATCTGAGTGCCATTGATGTACGAGAATGACCCGCCAAATAGATCAATCCCGCCACATCCACCTTTGAAACTGGGTGGTACAAAAGACACTAAATTAGGGTGAAGCACCTTGTTTCGTGTCGCCAAATTGCCTCCCGTAATGACTCCCCTTCGTTGGGTATCATAATAACCGCCTGGTGTTGCATTCAGCATATCCACAAACAGGCCGCTCATCTCATCTTCTAGCCCCGCTTGGGCTGGTGTGCTCAATATTAATGCTATCAATAATATGAAAAAAACTCTCATGCAATGCGCCTATTAAGGATGGGTTAATTCCAACCCTTATTGTAGCGAAGGCTATGGCTATTTGTTTCGTCGATTAGTATCAAAAAAGTGACATAATTCGAGTTACATAATCCTTTAAAATTGTACTATGCCATTTTTTGATACTTTTCTATTACCCTGTTTTTTGATGGTTAAGCGTTCATACGACATGCGCTTGTAGTGATTCGACTTACAAGATAAGTCTTACGCCGGATTTTTAAACAACGCACTTAAAGGGAATTGGGGACACGATTGGGAATTGGAACAACAGGCGTTAGCTAAAAAGAAACCAATAGGGATATGGGAACGAAATGGATTTACGAGCAAAGAAAAACAGGATGATTTTAGGTATAAAAAGCAAATGGAGAATTATGGTTCAGCAATTAATTAACGAGGGTGAACGTGGCTTGTCCGGTCGAATTATGCCACTTTTTTGATACTTTTCGATAAGACAGAATATTAAAATCTTCATTACAATATTTTCCTATTTACTCAAATGTGGAACTTATTGCGGATATGGATTTAAAAACACAATACAGCCAGCAAATACAACGCAACACGTTACAGCAGCTTATTCCAGTCCAGTCTTATGATGACGGATCCAGGTTTTTCTATTTGGAAGATGGTCACTTAGGATGGGGTTATATCAGCAGCCCCCTGCAAAGCGGGGACGACTCAGTCATCCAGCGGATGAATGTGCTGTTTTCCTTCGATTACCCGCCAGACAGCTTTATTCAAGTTTTATTAATTGGGTCGCAAGACATCCAGCCTAAGTTAAGGGCTATTGAAAATATCCGCAAAACCAAAAATCCCGAACTGAAACAGTCATTGCGTAACCGCGTCAACATGCTGGATGAAGCAACCACGCGTCCTATCGACCCAAATGCCGTTGCGTATATCCGGGAATTTAAGATTGTCTTCACCGTTAAGATTCCTCTGAAAGACAAAAAAGGCTTGCCTTTGGGCGACGATATGAAGCGCGGCAATGAACTTAAACTTTCATTTGAACAGACGCTCAAGTCCGCCGGGTTGCGCCTGGTTCCGATGGATGCCGAAAGTTATCTCCGTCATATCGGGCAAATGCTACATTGGAAACCCACGGCGGATTGGCGGGGTGGCGAGCCTTGTTATGATGAAACCTTACCGATTAACGGGCAGATTAGCGAGCACGATGATCGGATTGAGGTGAACAAGAACAGTGTTTTGCTGGGTGACAAATGGCTACGGATACTTTCACCCAGCCGTTTGCCCAAAACTATGAGCTTGCAAAATATGCGCCGATTGATCGGTGACCCCATGAACGGCGTTAGAGGGATACATGGTAATTTCTACATCAGCCTGAATATCCATATCCCTGACAGTTCCAAAGAAAAACAAAAGGCCGAAAAAGAACGCGCTACCATTAATTATCAGGCATTCGGCCCGATGATGAAATTTAACCCGAAGCTGGCATTAAAAAAAGAAAGCGCGGACTTGTTATACGAATCGACTAATGACGGCGACCGGGTGGTCAGGGCTATGCTGTCCATCGGGTTGTTTGAAGATAACAGGGAACGTAGCGAGGCGCGGCTGACGGAGGCGCGTGCCTATTTGAGCGAAATTGGCTGGAACATGAAGGAGGACAAATACATCGTGTTGCCCATGTTGGTGAATGCCTTGCCTTTCTGCGTCGATCCACAGGCGGTTGAGTTTTTGCAACGGTACAAACGGATGGGTTCAAAACATTGTATCGAATTTATGCCGATTTTGGCGGATTGGGCCGGCACTGGCACACCCCAAATGACGTTTGTGTCGCGTAGCGGCCAGTTGATGAACATGAGCATTTTTGACTCAAACACCAACTACAACACCTGCATCGTCGCCGCATCCGGTTCCGGCAAATCCTTCCTGACCAACGACATCATCACGTCGCATCTCAGCTCTGGCGCAAAATGCTGGGTCATTGACGTGGGGCGCTCTTATGAAAAATTGTGCAACACCATTGGCGGGGATTTTGTTGAATTTGGTGAGGATAGCCAAATATGTCTAAACCCGTTCCAGATTATTGACAATTATTCCGAGGAATCGGACATGTTGGTCGGCATCATCATATCGATGGCTTCAATGGATGATAGGCTGACTGATTTGCAGCAAGCACGGCTTCGTGCAGTGTTAAAAGAACTTTGGGATGAACATGGCAAAGCACTCATCATCGACCAAGTCGCGGACAGATTGCGTAATGACACTGACAGCCGCGTCATTGATATGGGTGACCAGCTTTACGCGTTCACCAGCAAGGGCGAATATGGGCGTTTCTTCAATGGCACCAACAATGTCAGTTTTAACAACCCATTCACCTGCCTAGAGCTGGAGGAATTGAAAGGGCGTAGCCATTTGCAACAAGTTGTCCTGTTAATTTTAATCTATCAAATTCAACAATCCATGTATCTGGGCAACAGGGATCAATGCAAGCTGTTGTTTATCGATGAAGCTTGGGATTTGCTGTCTAAAGGCAACATTGCCAAATTTATCGAAACTGGCTACCGCCGGTTCCGTAAATATAATGGTGCGGCCATTACCATCACCCAATCGTTAAATGATCTGTACAGTTCACCATCCGGTGTCGCTATTGCCGAGAATTCTGCCAACCTGTATTTGTTGTACCAGAAACCGGAAACCATCGAAACGATTAAGCGCGAAAACAGGCTAATGATCGGTGAGGGTGGATTTGAATATCTTAAATCGGTCCACACCGTGACCGGCCATTATTCAGAAATCTTCTTTAGGACCGATTACGGTTTGGGTGTCGGTCGCTTGATTGTAGACCCTTTTACCAAACTGCTTTATTCCACCCACCCCAATGACATCAAGAAAATTGCGGCCAAAACCCGGTTAGGGATGACCACGGCTGATGCCATCGAAACCATTCTGGCCGAAGAAAGCGCGGCTTAACTTTTTTAGAGGTAAATACATGGCTGAAGTTAATGAAAATCCGAAAGGCAGCATTGATCCCCAATCCCCGTCCAAAAAAACGACCGAAAGGGAACGGGTCAATAAGCTTTTTTTAAACGAATATCGCGGTGATGCCGTTATTGTGCCGATAAAAATCGTGTCAACGGAAATTAACAGGGCTTACCGAAAGCATTTTGACGGCGTCTCCAGATCATTGTTTTATGTCCGTTATTACTCAAGGGCATTGAATAACCCTGCCATAGAGCAAGAGGTTGTGACTGGGGTCATTGCCTTGCTGGATCATGCGGCGGAAGGCATAAACCATAAGAACGCATTGGCTGATAGTTTAATCGGGCAGTATTCGGTAAAAATTAAGAATGGTGTCGCACAAACAACGATAAACACATCGGTCATCGACCCGCTTGCAAACCGTTATTTAAAGCTGGTTGTGGCGGTAATGCACAAACTTAACCATCGTCTACGAAAATCACTTAATTATAAAACACCCTATGCCGTATTTTTTGCTGAAGAAAGGCAAGAAGCCGCATGATACCTACGATTGCACTTCGGAGTTGAATCCACGTTCTCATGTAAAACATGAGAACGATAAACATAAAACCGCTTTACAGCACGAAATCTGTTTTGCTGAGAGTGGTTACACCTGACAGCAAAATAGAAAAATCAGCTGTTGCATCGGCGTCATTATTGCCGTAGAGAATGTGAGCGGTTTTGTCGAAGTATAAGTCACTACGATTAGCAAATGAGCCTGAAAAAGCATTGCCTACAGTAAGCGATGTAAACGCATTGTTACCTGCCACAACAGTATCCGCATCAATAGCGGATAAGTCGATTTTGTCACCTTGACTGTGTTTAAAGTCGCTAATGGTGTCTCGAGTGGTTGCTTTTTTGCCCGTCTCAGCAATGCTATTAAATTTGAATTTATCCGCACCAGCGCCGCCTGTTAAATTATCCTTACCTATCCCGCCTATCAATGTATCATTACCTAATCCCCCTAACAGTTTATCAGCTCCAGCATTGCCACTTAATCTGTTCGACGCTGAATTGCCTGTCAAGATGTTATTGCGTGCATTACCCATACCTTTAATGGCTTCTGTACCCGTTAAGGTCAAATTTTCTATATTATCGCTTAAGCTATAACTCACAGAGGCACGGATAGTATCAATGCCCGATTGTACATCGCTATAAACCTCAGTTACCGAGTCGCTGACATTATCGACAACGTAAATATCATTACTGTCACCACCGTCCATTATGTCTGCACCCGAATTACCATTTAATGTATTAGCGGCTGAATTGCCTAACAAAGTATTATCTTGCGCGTTGCCGGTAGCGTTAATTGCTCCTGTCCCGGTTAAGGTTAGATTTTCAACATTAGCACTGAGCGCATAACTTACGATGGCTTGCACAGTATCTATACCAGCTAAAATATCGCTGTACTCTTCTATAACAATGTCGCCTACATTGTCGACGATGTAAAGATCGTCACCATCGCCGCCATTTAGCGTATCAATACCTGCCCCACCATCTAAAATATCGTTACCGCCTAAACTGTTTAGGACATCATTACCGTCCAAACCACTTAACGCATCGTTCCGCTCTCCACCTGTAAGTAAGTTTAAGCCTGTTATATCCAATAGAGTATTAACTGGATTACCTCCACCCATATCACCTGTAGAAAGGTTGCCCATAACAACGCGAATATCACTCGCTGTTAGTGTTTTAGACCCCGTGAGGGTAGCGATATGAGCGACGTCATAAGTTGTTCCTACGCCATCCCGGTCAAACCAAAGCTCCCCATTGTTACTGTTATAAACAAACTGAGGCGTGTTGCCGCTAAAGGCGGGTAAGCTTGTACCTGTGCGTAATATTGCTGTTGCACCAACCGCTAAACCAAAAGTTTCGGATATGATTTCAATCTTATCAGTACCTGAGATGAAATCAGTAATGCTATCTATACCGCCATTGGAAGTGACAAACTTGAAAGTATTTGTACCCCCATTGCCTGTTAAAGTATCGTTACCTGCGCTACCCATGAAAAGATCGTTTCCACTACTACCCGTTAGAGTGTCATCGGCAGTTGTGCCAACTTTAGCACCTGCTAGAACATCGTTAGTGAGGTTTGAGCCTGACAAATTGTAAAGGTCAACCGCTGCCCCTGTTTCCGCTTTATACAACTTGATTAGATTTAAAAAATTGTCATATTTCTCTGTCGTGTTAAGCAGAAAGAAACGGTTAATCAATTTCGAGTCATCAAGATAGATCTGTTTTGAGGCCGATTGGTCAAGCAATTGTGCATCGTAAAGTTGACCGATGACGTTTTGAATGGAGGTTTTGTCTTGGGTATATTCTGTATTTGTACCCCAAATAAATTGCCAACCATTTCCATGTTTGGGAAAGTCAATGTTTTTAGAGTAGGTTGCCATCTGATGATAACCGCCTACTCCATTGGAATCACGTAACTCTAGCTTGTATTGGTATTGAAGAACGCCACGAGTAAAAATGCGCTCGATGGTAACGTCTCGCACTATACCAGTATGTCCAGCATATTTATCAGCCCCTGGATAACCGGCTGTAATGATGAATGCAGAGCCAATCATTGGAATAGCATCATCTACATGAAAATCTCTATTTGCCGCTGATGCTGGGCCACCTGTTGCGTTGCCCCAAGAGAAATTCAAATCACCCCTTGCTTTCTTTACATAACTAACGCATTCGCCATTTAAGGCACTCTCCTTAGTTCCAGCCGCATAAAGGTTTGCGTCATTAACATCGGCGTTATATTCAATCTGAGAAATGGAAGCGTTAAAGCCTGAAACACTACTTTCAAGATCATCATTAAGAATAGTCCCTGCTGCGGTTGTTGTACCTAATGTGGCATTAGTGGGATTGGATAACACCACATTAAATGTATCCGGTGATTCATGCGTATTGTCATTAGCGACTTTAATTGTAATCGGTTGGCTAGTTTCATTAGGGGCAAAACTGACTTTGCCTGTAGGAAGGCCGCCAA
Source organism: uncultured Methylococcaceae bacterium (assembly GCA_903945375.1). Taxonomy (GTDB): domain Bacteria; phylum Pseudomonadota; class Gammaproteobacteria; order Methylococcales; family Methylomonadaceae; genus Methylovulum. The sequence continues at coordinate 11,665 of CAJAVP010000099.1, forward strand.
TAAAATCATCGGGGGATACAGAGCCGCCTGATACCATGTAATCGACTGTAGAAGCTAACGCGCTAGGTGAACGAGTTACTATAAAAGTAAAATCACCGCTATTTTCCATGTTATTTGCATCAGCTGCGGCGATATTTAGGGTGGGGAAAGTTGGTATTCCAGTATCCAAACTACCATCGGTGTTGTAACGCATTAAAACAAAGTCATCACTATTATTAGGGGTTTTGCTCGGTCCCGTTAATAAAATTTTTCCATCGTCCTGCAAAGCCACGGAGACATAAACATCTCCAGATGCCTTGATAGCGGTAACTAATTTTCCATCACCATCGAAGCTATTATCTAAGTTACCGTTGATGTCATAGCGGGCAAGCGCAAAATTACCGTTACTAGAACCTGCAACTATAATCTTCCCGTCTTTTTGCACTACTATTGAGTTAGCATAATCACTGGAGCTGCCGAAATCAGTAGTGACTTTACCATCACCGCTAAAACTATTATCTAAGTTACCGTTAATGTCATAACGCACGAGTGTAAAATCAGAACCCGTTCCACCATTTGAGCTTCCACTTGAGCCATAACCTGCAACGAGTATTTTGTTATCTGTCTGTAAAGCAACACTATAAGCGTAATTGTAATTTTGATTAATAATGGTGGTAACTATCCCATCACCACCGCCGAAGCTATTATCTAAGTTGCCATTGCTATCGTAACGCACTAGGGTAAAAGCATCGATGCCATTCTCACGACCTTCACCTGCAACTAAAATCTTGTCATCAGTTTGTACAATCATACTGTAAGCTAGAGCAGCATCACCACTAAGAGTGATTTTGCCATCTCCACCAAAACTATTATCCAAGCTGCCATCAATGTTGTAACGCGCTAAAGAAAAACCATAAGATGAATTAGGAGGAAGTTTGCTGTACCCAGCCACTAAAATTTTTCCATTAGATTGTACTGCTATGCTGTTAGCAGAATCATCGGATCCTCCGAAATCTGTGGTAACTATTGTGCCGTTATTGTTAAAACTGGAATCCAAACTACCATCACTGTTATAACGCGTTACGGCAAAGTCATAATAAGTAGAAGTAGCGACGGTAGCACCAGTCGTATAAGATTTTCCAGCGACCAATATTTTTCCATTGGATTGCAAAACAACATCATGACCTTCGGCATTAGAAGGAATGGCAGTAGTCACTTTGCCATCAGAATCAAATGACTTATCTAACGAACCATCAACGTTATAACGGGCAATCGCAAAGTTACCATTACTGGAACCCGCAACTATCATCTGTCCATCAGATTGTACTACAACGCTTCGAGCAACATCGCTACCACCAAAATCAGTAATAACTACTCCACCGCCTTGAGCAAAAGTCTCTCCAGAGGCCAATAGCGTGTTCTGATAGTTCACAGGAGCATCTATAGCAGAAGAGGCTTCAATGTTTCCCGTACTCACCTCCAAAGCCCAATCGCCGCCTTTTCCCGTCAAACCATCTGAAGCGGTCACATCCGCACCAGTCATTGCAGCCAATTGATTAATAAAACTTAATCCAATATCACCCTGTGCCACATTACAACCATACAACAAAATATCGCCAGTTGCTGATAGTGAGGAGCCAACCTGTTTTAACTCTTTTGAATAGCTGGCTAACACTTCACTATTCAAAACACTAGAACCTAACAACAAACTCCCTGTGCTACCATGCGAAATGATATGGATGGCATTCAATCCTGAATAAGCAGGAATGGCTTCGGCAATTTGCATCAAGCCATCACGCGTTGAATCAAGAACCAAAATGGTGGCAGTGGCACTGATACCTGTGGCTAAACTCTGCCAATCATTCACTTGGCTGTCGATGATGATTAATTGTTTGTTGTTGCTTGCTGAACTCATGGTGTTGCCTCTTATATGGTTTAGGTAGGATTGGACAAGAAATGACGGGCTTGATTATACACTTCAACGAGTAGCCGGGATGATGCTTTGTGTCCTCTTGAGTTTCGTAACCCTGATTTATCCATAATCCCGTTGAAATCGCTGGAAGGCCATACGATTATGTTCGGCACCACGGGTTCTGGTAAAACCCGTGCTTATGAAGTGATGGTCACGCAAGCCATACACCGTGGTGATACCGTCATCATGCTCGACCCTAAAGGTGATAAGGATTTGCGGGAACGAATGGAAATGGAATGCGAAAGGGCAGGGAGAAAGGACGCCTTTCTATTTTTCCATCCGGCGTTTCCTAAGTCGTCTATCCGTTTTGACCCCATGCGTAACTTCACCCGCACCACAGTTGTGCCTCGCGGATTGCGGCGTTGTTGCCGTCACAGTCGGGTGGCTCTGATAGCTTCACTGCGTTTGCGTTCCGGGCGTTAAATCTCGTGGCACAAGGGCTGGTTGAAGTGGGTCGGCGGCCTTCCATCAAAGAACTGCGCTTTTTCATTGAAGGAGGTGCAGAATCATTATTGATCAGGGCAATGGAATGCCACGCCGGGCGTGTTGACCCGCAATGGCGTGACAGTGCCGATGATTTTTTCAAACGGGCCCAAGAAGGGAAAATCAAAAAAATGGAGACAATCACACAGCCCAAAGACTTGGCTGTCGTAGAGTATTACCGAAAAGTTCTGAGCAACACAGACAAAGGCTCGGAAGGTATTGATGGTCTGTTGAGCTTGGTTGAACACAACCGGATGCACTTTTCCAAGATGATTGCTTCGCTCATTCCCGTGCTGAACATGCTCACTTCCGGGGAACTGGGTGGGCTATTGTCTCCTGATGAAACCAATGTGAGCGATATGCGCCCGATTTTTGACACCTCGACCATCATATCTGGCAAACATGTCATTTATATTGGCCTGGATTCCTTGTCAGATGCCATTGTGTCATCAGCGATTGGATCGATTGTCTTGGCTGATTTTGCTTCGGTTGCCGGGGCCATTTATAACAGCGGCATTAAGCCAGGGCGGATATCGATGTTTGTGGATGAGGCCGCCGAGGTCGTGAACGTGCCGTTTATCCAAATCCTGAATAAAGGCCGTGGCGCCGGCTTCCAAGTGGTGATGGCGACCCAGACACTGCCAGATTTGATTGCACGGACAGGGGATGAAGCCAAGGCCAGGCAAATTATTGGTAACTGCAACAACTTGATCACGCTACGGATTAAAGACGGGGACACCCAGAAGTTCGTCGTAGAAACCTTTGGTAAAACGTACATCAAGACCGTACAACAATCCATCGGGGCATCAATGAACTCCGGTGATAATTTGGCGCACTTTTCCGGCAATACGGGGCAATCCTTGACTTACGGTGAATATGACCTCTTCCCGCAACACTTGTTAGGCCATTTGCCTAACTTTCACTATATCGCGGCCATCGCCGGTGGTCGTGTCATTAAAGGCCGGCTACCCATCATTACCCAATAACCTATGCAAACACAAGAAAATGCGATTGTCCGTCAAATTCAACATCCACCGGTTCCGCCAAAGGCGTCTGACCAGTTACGCGAAGTGTGTAAGAAAATAAAAAAATTCAGGGCTTCCCAAAAGCTGTTTAGCAGTTGGCCGAATTTAAGGACGGCATCGTACAATTTGGTGGAGTTTCTGACGGTTTATTGGCCTGATCCGCTGGATAGAAATGGAAGCTTGCTGGCCGCCTGCCTCGAAAACGCATTTGATGTGACGGAATCACTTTATAAAGAAAATGCGGATATTGTTGATATACAAAAAGCCTTTATCAAAACCGTCACCGAAGAATTGGCCGTTTCAATGGAATATTCATTAATGATACGGGCAAAATCGACCTGGATACCTCATGAAGTGAATAAAGAATTCCTTTCGGAACTCATCAGGGAAAATACCGTGAGTTCATTGACGTGGACAAAGGACACGTTACCCGGCCAGCAATTCTCATTATGGCATCCAGCGCCTAAAATAGCCTACCGAATCCCCATTGAAACCTAATTTATGAGCACACCCTTTGGATTAAACGCGTTGACCTTTAGTGACGTAATCAAGCAATTGCGCCTAACTTTTGAAA